>DATJCP010000409.1:0-2559 GCA_035514715.1 Candidimonas sp. | reverse complement strand
AAGAACAAGATATAAAGCGTCAGGTCCAGCCCGGCCTGCAAGCGAGGCGGGAAAAAACCGTACAGTACGTCGCCACGTACGTGGCCGTTCTTGGAAAGGGTATAAGCGCCTGCCATCATGAACAGGGCGCCATACATCATGTTCATGGCGTCGAATGCCCACGAGTGTGGGGCACCGAGCGCGTACCGCGAGAACACTTCATACGTTACGAATAAGGTCAACGCCATGACGAACCAGCCAAATAGCTGTCCGATCCAGGTGTTGACCCGGTCTATAGTTAGCAAAATACTTTGCATGGTAGATTCACCTTGCTGGAGAAAGCAGCAGGGGCGGGGCGCCGCAAGACGCCAGACCCGCCCCTGGGAAGCCGATTTAAAAACACCACCCCTTACCGCGGGTGGTATTCAGTTCAACAGAGCGACGGCTTAGCTCTTCTTGGCAGCTGCCTTTCTGCCGAAGTAGTGGTTATAGGCCATGCGACGATTGTTGTTCGTGTCCATGTCCCACGCCATTGCCCGCGCGGCGAATTCGCGCTGGGAAGCCTCGATCTCCTTGAACATAGCGTTAGTTTCGCTTTTCTTGACAATGATCTTGTCCCATTCCACCAACTGCTGCGCCAGAATGGCGTCGGGCGTTTTGTAGAATTTGACGCCGTCTTCTTTTTGCAGCTTGATGTAGTCTTTTGAGTAACGATCGACCGCCTTCCACGACATGTCGGCCGATGAAGCCTCGACGGCGTTGGCAATGATGGCCTTCATTTTGTCCGGCAAGCCGTTGTATTTTTCTTTGTTGAAGATGATTTCGAAGGTTTCCGACGACTGGTGGAAACTTTGCAGCATGCAAACCTTGGACACATCGGGGAAGCCGAGCAGGCGGTCCGAGGTGGCGTTGTTGAATTCAGCGCCGTCGAGCAGGCCGCGATCCAGCGCGGGTACGATTTCACCGCCTGGCAAGGCATTCACCGCCGCACCCATGGCCGTGAACAAGTCAATAGCCAAGCCGTTGGTGCGGAACTTCAGGCCTTTCAGGTCTTCCGTTTTGGTGACCGGCTTCTTGAACCAGCCGAACGGTTGCGTGGGCATTGGGCCGCTTAGGAACGACACCACGTTGCCGCCAATTTCGGTATACAGCTTGGCCAGGAGTTCCTGGCCGCCGCCGTACTTGTGCCAGGCGAGGATCATGTTGGCGTCCATGCCGAAGGCAGGACCCGACGAAAACAGCGCCAAGGCGTTCTGTTTGCCGTAGTTGTAGCCCAGCACGCCGTGACCGCCGTCCAGGGTGCCTTTGGAGACGGCATCAAGCAGGGCGAAAGCAGGTACTACGGCGCCGGCGGGCAATACTTCGATCTTCAGTTCGCCGCCTGTCATGTCATTGATTTTCTTGGCGAAATCAAGGGCGAATTCGTGAAAGATATCAACCGTTGGCCAAGTGCTTTGGAAGCGGAAGTTGATGGGTGTCTGGGCGCTAACGATAGAAGGAAAGCCCATCGATACCACGGCAGCCGTTCCGGCTGCTGCACCACCCAAAAACTGACGGCGTGACGATTTGGCTTGAACTGCTGTGCTGGTTTCTTTCAAACTGCTTTTCATGTGTGTCTCCTGGCCTTTTTATATTTACGCTGTGCTGTTGGTTGCAATAGGGTACAAACGTTCAACTGCCGTCGCAGTTATAGGCTATTCAAATATGCCAGTCAATAAGATATAACCGCAATAAAACAGGCATTTAGCGCAATGAAATTTGCAGTGAAAGTAAATTGAAAGCTAGTATTCATGCGGCTTTCGAAGATTTGTGAGCTTGAATAAGGGCTTGCTTGATACGCTTTGGTCGGGCTGTGGATGCAGGGTTATCACGTAGAAGTTTCAACTGGTTTTTGATGCTTGCATTTGCGGTTTGTGTGCTTTTTATGCAAACACGTGGCATTGACAAGCGTTGGGTCTGGAACATGCCGGGAACGCCAGAGCCGCTGCCTGTATCTAATTGGGCGACATCATCTTTAAAGGGGCCGGCATGGACATGTATGAAAACCTTTCGGCTTTGCCGGATATTCAGTCGAGCATTGACCAGCGCGGTTTATGTATTGATGCAGTAGGCGTCAAAGACGTACGCTATCCGCTAAGTGTTCGTTCAGGTGGGCACAGCATGCCCACAGTAGCCTTGCTGACGATGACGGTTGGGTTGCCAGCCACCACCAAAGGCACGCATATGTCGCGTTTTATGGAGATACTGGAAGCGCAGACGCAGGCTTTGAGCCTGGACGATTTCAAAACGATTGTGCCGGCCATGTTAAGCAGGCTGGATGCCCAAAGTGGGGAAGTGCAAATGCGCTTTCCTTACTTCATCAAGAAAACAGCCCCCGTGTCCGGAGTGCAAAGCCAGCTTGATTACGATGTATGCTGGACGGCAAGTGCTCGTCGGGAGGGCAAGGTTGCCTTGCGCATGAAGGTCAGTGTGCCGGCCACCAGCCTGTGTCCGTGCTCGAAAGAAATTTCCGACTATGGCGCTCATAATCAGCGCTCGCATATTCATATTGATGCGGATCTTGATGAGCCGGTTTCAATC
>DATJCP010000408.1:0-3201 GCA_035514715.1 Candidimonas sp. | reverse complement strand
CTGCAAGAACCCTACAAAATCCTTTACAGACGCTCCCTTGAACTGGTCTGACGTAACCAATACGAATGGAGACGATGTCAATTGAATGACTGGGGCCAGACCCTTGGCTGGGCTATAGCCGAGATTTTTATAAACGGCGGGAGCTATCGAGATTGGGCCTACCCCTGAAAGCAGAATGGTGTGGCCATCGGGCTTCGCATTTGCCACGATACGTCCGCCCAAGGTCCCACCCGCTCCTGGTTTGTTCTCAACAACAAATGGCTTCCCCAGTTCGTTGCCCAAACGTTCTGCAGCCAACCGTGCAACCACATCAAATGCCCCTCCGGCAATAAATGGCACCACCAATGTGATGGGCCGAGCGGGGTAGTCGGCAGCATGCGCCAAGGAGCTTCCTAACATCATGGCGCCAAACAACGACGCTGCCAAAAATTTGTTGCCTTTAATCATCTGCTCATTCCTTGAAAAGCTTTTTTACTTAGTGCGCCGAATTATATTCAAAAATCAAGACAAAAAATTCCGATTTCTATTGTTTTATATAAATAAAAGAAATATTTACCTGATCCGAAATTGACACGGCCTGTTAGTCCGATCGAAAGGCTAAGCGCTAACAGCCAAATAAGCTGGAAATCCCAGCATTAAGCAAGGGTTTACCCTTATTTTCATTATGAAACAATTGTCGGCCGCCTAGCCACAGTCAGAAGATGCCGTGGCGACGCGCTTACGGAGAAAGAATAGGTATGTTCAAAAATTTGAAAGTCGCAAATGCCTTGTTGGCATTCGTTCTGGTTTTTCTGAGCCTTCTGGTGCTGCTCGGCGGCCTTGGATACTGGTCGCTTAACCATATCAATAGCGATGTACAAAACCTTTATCGCAGATCAGTACAGCAAAATGATGCAGTCAATGCCGCCTCGTTGTCCCTAGTGGCTGCCCGCACCGATCTGAGCCGATACTCGACACGCGTGACCCAAGGCCGTCCACAGGATAACGCCTCGCTATTAACCGCACGGGAATACCTTGCATCGGCAGACAAAAACATTGAGCAGCTTGAGAAAAGCCTGATCGAATCAGACAAGCAACTCAACGCTCCTTTTATCAAGGCTTACCGCACATTCAGCGACAACCTAAAAGGCGTAGCCCGTGTACTTGAAGCGGGCGATATGGAGGCCTACCTGAAGCAAGGTACGCAAAAAGTACAAGACGAGTACATGAAAGTGCGCAATGAACATGTTGCATCGTCTGAAGCTGACGGAAAAAGCACCATGCAAAGCATTTCATCGTACTACTCGCTATTTACTACAGTACTTATCGTGGCCTTGTTGTTAAGCCTGGCCATCTCGGTAGGCGTCAATCTTATGGCGCAGCGCCTTATCGTGCGCCCTCTGCAGGAAATCAGCGAGTTGTTCAAACGGATTGCTGCTGGCGATCTGACCAACCGTATCACCGACCACGGGCGCAACGAAGTGGGTACCCTGCTTGCATCGCTAAAAAACATGCAAGACAGCCTGGCTCGCATTGTGGCCCAGGTCCGGTCCGGCGTCAGCGAAATCCACGTCGGCACACGCGAAATCTCGGCTGGGAACCTGGATCTATCCAGCCGCACTGAAGAGCAGGCAGCAGCACTGCAAGAAACAGCAGCAAGCATGGAAGAACTGGCTGCGACCGTCAAACAAAACGCCGAAAATGCACATGAGGCCGACAACATGGTTACCGTGTCGTCATCCGTAGCGCAACGCGGCGGCACGGTTGTTGCCAGCGTCGTGGAAACCATGAGCACTATCGCAGACAGTTCATCGCGTATTGCCGAGATTGTCGGCGTGATCGACAGCATCGCCTTTCAAACCAACATCCTGGCCCTGAACGCTGCTGTCGAAGCGGCACGCGCCGGTGACGAGGGCAAAGGCTTTGCCGTCGTGGCATCCGAAGTACGCGTCCTGGCCCAGCGCAGCGCTTCGGCCGCCAAAGAAATCAAGCTATTGATCGAGGACTCGGTGCAAAAAGTGTCGGTAGGGTCAGATCAGGTCGCCAGCGCGGGCGCCACCATGCGCGAGATTGTCGATTCCGTTGCCCGGGTCACCAGCATCATGAGCGAAATATCGGCGGCATCTGAAGAGCAAGCCAGCGGCATCGATCAGGTAAATACCGCCGTGTCACAGATGGATGGAGTTACCCAGCAAAATGCTGCTTTGGTCGAACAAGCGGCGGCGGCAGCCAGTGCCCTGGAAGAGCAAGCCCGCAACCTGAATCAGGCAGTCGCCATCTTCAAGCTGCCCAAGCACGATATTATCGATGCCGCAGCGTCAGGCTCTTACCTGGCAACAGCTTAAGACTCCGGCGCAAAAAAGCGGCTGCGCATCTCTGCCAAACCCAGCATGTTCAGCAGATTATCCAGCCGCTCTGTCGCCTTTCGGCGCGGCAGATTCTTATACGACGCGATGATCAGTTCATTTTTCATCGAATGTTCCCAGCCCACCAATTCGGTTACCGTAACCTGGTAGCCATGGGCTTCCAGTTGCAAGCTGCGCAGCACGTTGGTGGCCTGGCTGCCGAATTCCCGGGTATGCAGCGGGTGGCGCCACATCTCAGCAAGCGCCCCAGCGCCTAAAGACATGGCCTTCTTGCGGCGCAACACGCTTGCCACTTCCGCCTGGCAACAGGGAACAACCACGATATGCTGAGCCTGCTTGTGCAAGGCGAACCGTATGGCGTCATCGGTCGCCGTATTGCACGCGTGCAGCGCCGTAACAATATCAATCTTGGCAGGCAAGCGATCCGAAGTAATTGAGTCGGCCACCGACAGGTTCAGAAAAGACATACCCGGAAATCCCAGCCGCTGCGCCAGATCGGTAGCGCTTTTGACCAGTTCTTCGCGGGTTTCAATACCGTACAAATGAGACTGATCTTTCAACTGTTTGAAGAACAGATCGTACAGAATGAATCCAAGGTAGGACTTGCCGGCGCCATGATCCACCAACGTGATGCCTTCGCGGCCCTGCTTCAAGTCTTTGAGCAAGGGTTCGATGAACTGGAACAGGTGATAAACCTGCTTGAGCTTGCGCCGGCTATCCTGGTTCATCTTGCCGTCACGCGTCAGGATGTGCAACGCCTTCAACAATTCAATAGACTGTTCAGGGCGGATTTCGTGTGTAGAGGACATGGGTACGGCGCTACCGGGCAGTTGATAAAGACAGCGTGCCAGTGTAC
>DATJCP010000407.1:0-3662 GCA_035514715.1 Candidimonas sp. | reverse complement strand
CGCGCTTACCTTTCTCGAGGCGCAAGAGGATTTGCGCGGCGTAATTCTTACGGGAACAGGACGCGGTTTTTGCGCCGGGCAAGACCTCTCGGAAAGAAAGCCGCTGCCGGCAGGGCAAAAGCGCGATCTTGGCGAAGGCCTCGAAAAGAACTATCGGCCTTTGGTGTTGCGGCTGCGTGCTTTGCCTGCGCCAGTGGTGTGCGTGGTGAATGGCGTGGCGGCAGGCGCAGGCGCCAGTGTCGTGCTGGCCTGTGACATCATCTTTGCGGTCAAATCCGCCAAATTCGTCCAGGCGTTTGCCAAGATCGGGTTGATTCCCGATGCGGGCGGCACCTATTTTTGGCCGCGCATGGTGGGCACGCAGCGCACCATGGGTGCGGCGTTGTTTGCCGAACCCGTCAGCGCCGAGAAAGCCGAGCAGTGGGGATTGATCTGGCGTTGTATTCCCGATGAGGAACTGGAATCGACCATTGCCTCGGTGCACGAGCGCCTAGCCAGTGGGGCGACGCGGGCGTTTGCCGCGACCAAGAAAGCGATTTATGCCTCGGGTGGCAATTCGTTGGAAGCACAAATCGATTGCGAGCGCGACTTGCAGCGCGAGATGGGCGATACCGAGGACTATCTGGAAGGCATGGTTGCGTTTGGCGAGAAAAGGCCGCCTCGATTCAAGGGGCGTTGACTACCGGTATCCTCTTGTTGCTACTGTCCGTCGCATTAGTGTGCTTCCAAATAACGATTTAATCAATGAGTGTCCAATGTCCAATGTAGCTGCTCTGAAACAGAGCCTCGCGGTACCCGTCATCGGTTCGCCTATGTTTCTGGTTTCCAATCCCGCTCTGGTTATTGCTCAGTGTTGCGCGGGTATTGTTGGTTCTTTCCCCGCTTTGAATGCTCGTCCTCAAGAGGTTTTTTCGGAATGGTTGGATGAAATTGAAGAGGGCATAGCGCGCTATCGTGCTGATAATCCTGGCCGGACTGTGGCGCCTTATGCCGTCAATTTGATCGTTCATCAGTCCAATCCTCGCCTGGAGGAAGACCTGGATACCTGCGTGCGGCATCGTGTTCCTATTGTGATTACTTCATTGCATTCGCCCGAGCGTGTCGTAGAACGCGTGCATGAGTACGGCGGCATGGTCTTGCATGATGTCACTACCCTGCGCCACGCAAAGAAAGCGATTGCCGCAGGCGTGGACGGCTTGATCCTGGTTTGCGCCGGCGCTGGCGGCCATGCGGGATCCCTGAGTCCTTTTGCGCTGGTCAATGAAGTCCGGGCCATCTACGATGGCTTGCTGGTGTTGGCTGGGTCGATTACCAATGGAAGCTCGATTCTGGCTGCCCAGGCGATGGGCTGCGATCTGGCCTATATGGGGACGCGTTTTATCGCCACAGAAGAATCCAGTGCTGTGGATGCCTACAAGCAAATGATTGTCGATACCACGGCGGCTGACATTATTTATACGCCGTACTTTACCGGCGTCAGCGGCAACTATTTAAAGCCCAGCATCGCGGCAGCAGGACTGGACCCCGACAATCTTTCCGTTGGCGGCCGCGAAAGCATGGACGTAGGCAAACCCAAGAAGTGGAAAGATATTTGGGGCAGCGGCCAGGGAGTGGGCAATATTCTTTCGGTTTTGCCTGCCGGAGAGGTCGTGGCGCAATTGCAAGAAGAGTATCAGGCGGCAAAACGGAAATTGCTTGGCAGCGGGCAAGATTGATATGTCTGGGCCAAGTCGCTGTGAAGGTTGAAGGCTGCAGCATTGTTGTTGTATTGGCGTACATTATTGGCTAACCATAACGAAAACAAACTGGAGACGTGGTATGCAACAAGGTGCTGTTTCTATCGTAGGTAGTGGTCATACTAAATTCGGCAGGCTGGATGCCCAAACCCTGGAAGACTTGATCGTGGCGGCGGCCAGCGAAGCCATTGCCGATGCGCAGATCGATCCGGGCGATATCGACGCCGTTTTTCTGGGGCATTTCAACGCTGGTCTGGTGCCCGATGCCTTTGCCTCTTCTCTGGTTACTCAGGTTTCCCCAAAGCTGCGGTTCAAGCCTGCCGTGCGCTGCGAAAATGCTTGCGCATCGGGCTCCGCCGCCATCTATGCCGGTATTGCCGCCATACAGGCAGGGCAGGCCGAAGTGGTCCTGGTTGTCGGCGCTGAAAAAATGACGTCCAACACCACGAAAGACGTCACGCGCGCCCTGGCCGGAGCCGGCTATCAAAACGATCCCGAAGAAGCCAAGCTCAGCTTCCCGCAGGTCTTTGCCGTGGCTGCGCAGGCGTATACGCAGCGCTACCAGAGTCCTATGGCCGCCATGGCCAAGATAGCGGTCAAGAATCATGCCAACGCGTTGAAGAATCCATTGGCTCATATGCATCGCAGCATGGATTTCGATGCGTGCAATGAGGTTTCCGAAAAAAACCCCCTGATCGCGCCGCCACTGCGTTTGTCCGATTGTTCGCTGATTACCGATGGGGCTGCGGCAATCATTCTGGTCAGCGCCGAGCGGGCCAAGGACTTTTCCCGAGAAGTCGTGTTCCGTGCGACGTCGCATGTCAGCGATATTCTGCCTATGTCCGGGCGCGATTTTCTGGAATTTGAAGGTCCCCAGCACGCGATGGCACAGGCTTTTTCCCGTGCCGGTATCAAGGTGGGAGACCTGGATTTTGCAGAGGTGCACGATTGCTTCACCATTGCAGAGCTGCTGGTATACGAAGCGATGGGGCTGGCTCCTAAGGGGGCGGGCCATCGTGTGCTTGATGACGGCACGGTATTTCGCGACGGCGCGCTTCCCGTGAATGTATCGGGGGGCTTGAAGGCAAAAGGGCATCCCGTGGGGGCTACGGGCGTGTCCATGCATGCGATTTCATTCCGACAGCTTACGGGCGGCGCTGGCGATATGCAGTTGAATAACCCGCAGCTTGGGCTGGTATTCAATATGGGGGGGACTGGCGTGGCCAATTATGCCTCCGTCCTGGAAGCCCGCAAGGCATAAGGAAAGCCATGAATATTGCGAACTGGTTGTATTCCAGGGCCCTTGCGTGTCCGGCCGCAGCGGCGATTTATCGTGGTGAAACGCTATATGCGGATTACCGCCAATTTGCCCAAGAGGCTTTCAATATCGCGCAGCGCCTGAAGCACGATTTCGGATTGCAGCCGGGCGACCGTGTAGCGCTCTATATGAAGAACCGGGTCGAATACCTGAGCTTGCTTTATGCCGTGTGGTGGATGGGCGCCGTTGCCGTTCCTATCAATTACAAGCTGCACCCCAAAGAGGCGGCATGGATCATAGACAATGCACAAGCCTCGCTACTGTTCTCCGATGACGGCATGCTGCACACCGCTGCCGATTTGCCTGCTGCATGCCAGGAAATAGGTGTAGAGGTAGCGGGTGCGTTCAACGCGTTGGTGCATGGCGATGCCGAATTGGGCGCGCCTTTTTCTATCGGCACGGATACTTTGGCGTGGTTGTTTTATACCTCGGGCACCACGGGCAGGCCTAAAGGCGTCATGCTGACGCATGACAATCTGGTAGCCATGTCACTGTGCTATGCCATCGATGTCGACGATGTCTCAGCGGATGATGCCGTGTTGTATGCGGCGCCCATGTCGCATGGCGCGGGGCTGTATAACTTCGTTCATGTGCGGGTCGGCGCAAGG
>DATJCP010000406.1:0-3496 GCA_035514715.1 Candidimonas sp. | reverse complement strand
TCGTAGGCCTTTTTCTCCAGCGACAACAACTGCTGCCCCAGTTCGTGGCTTTGCATGGCCAATACATGCGCGTCCAGCCCAACCCCATTGCGTTCGATGGCGGTAAGCACACGGGACGCCTTGATTTCCAGCTGATAGATGGCTTCAAGGCCTGCGTTGGCCGCTACTTGCGGACGCAAGACCTGGTGCAACTGCAAGGTGAAATCGGCGTCTTCGCTGGCGTAATAAGCCGCTTTTTCAACATCGACCTCGTCAAAGCAGATTTGCTTGGCGCCCTTGCCACACAAGTCTTCGAAAGTCGTTCCGGTGCGCCCCAGCCAGCGCTGGCCCAGTTCCTGCAAATTCACGCGCTTGTGCGATTCCAGCACATAGGCCTGCAACATCGTGTCTTCGGTAATACCTGCCATGTGTATGCCTTCGTTGGCAAGTACATGGGCGTCATATTTGGAGTTGTGCAGCAGCTTGCATGCCTTGCTGTTTTCCAGCCAAGGACGCAAACGTTCCAGCACCTGCTGCTTAGGCAGTTGCACAACATGGTCGGGCCCGCGATGCGCAACCGGTATATAGCAGGCCACGCCCGGCTTGATCGCCAGCGATATGCCCACCAGCTTGGCCTGCATGGGGTCCAGCGAAGTCGTTTCAGTATCCATCGCCACCAGATCGGCAGCCTCGATGTCGGCCAGCCAACGATCGAAGTCAGCCCAATCCAGGATCGTTTCGTAGTGAGTCTGCACCGGCGCCTGGGGCGGCTGCACCGGCTGGCGGCTGTCTTGCTCGGGGATACGTTCAGCTTCGCCGCTAAGTTCGCGCAACCAGCTTCGGAAACCGTATTGGTCATACAGTTCCAACAAGGTATCGCGATCCAGCGGCTTGGGGGTCAAATCGGCCAGCCCATTGACCAACGACGGAATTTCGCAGTCGATTTTTACCGTCAGCAGCTGCCGGGTAAGTTCGAAATTGGGAATCGCTCCGCGCAGGTTCTCGCCCGCCACGCCCTTGATGGCATGGGCATTGGCGACCAGGGCCTCTATCGTTCCGTACTCGGCAAGCCATTTAGCCGCTGTTTTCGGCCCAACCTTGGGCACACCTGGGATATTGTCGACGGCATCGCCGGTCAGCATCAAAAAGTCTACAATCTGCTCTGGCTTGACACCGAACTTAGCCATGACGCCAGCTATATCCTGCCTGTCGTTGGTCATGGTGTTAACCAGTTCCACGTGCTCGTTTACCAATTGCGCCAGGTCTTTATCGCCGGTCGAAACAATCGTGCACACGTCTTCGCGGGTCGCCCAATTGGCCAGGGTGCCGATAATGTCATCAGCCTCTACGCCGGGCTCGGTCAACACCGGCCAGCCCAAAGCGGCCACCGCCCTATGTATGGGTTCGATTTGCGCAGCCAGCTCTTCAGGCATGGACGGCCGATGGCCCTTATATAAAGGGTAGATATCGTCGCGGAATGTCTTGCCTTTTGCGTCGAACACGCAGGCGGCGTAATCGGCCTTGTAATCTTGCAACAGTCTCCTTAACATGGAGATGACGCCATACAAGGCCCCAGTCGGCTCGCCTTTGGCGTTTCTCAAGTCAGGCATCGCGTGAAAGGCTCGATACAGATAGCTCGACCCATCAACAAGTAACAAGGTTTTTTTCATGTCAAACAATAAAGTAGTCCGTATGCCGGCGATGCAGCAGATTCCCGGAATTATGTCAGAGTTGCAGAAAGCTGCGAATACCCTGGAAGAAATAGGTTGGGGCGTCAGCATCTTCGGCAGCGCCCGTATCAAACCCGACTCGCCCTATTATGCATTAAGCGAAGCCGTAGGCGCCCGCCTGGCGAAAGCTGGTCTTACCGTTATCGCCGGCGGCGGCCCAGGCATCATGGAAGCAGCCAACAAAGGCGCCTTCGAAGCCGGCGGTAAAAGCGTAGGCCTGAATATCAACCTGCCCCACGAAACCACCAATAACAAATACCAAACCCACAGCCTGGCGTTCGATTATTTTTACTCACGCAAAGCTACCTTTTTCATGCACAGCGCCGCCTATATCGCGATGCCCGGCGGCTTCGGCACCCTGGACGAGCTTTTCGAGGTCATGACCCTGGTCCAAACCCGCAAAGTCCCCCCCGCGCCCATCATCCTGGTTGGCAGCACATTCTGGGCAGGCCTGATCGACTGGATCAAAGCCAATTTGCTGGCCAACAAATTAATCGGCCCTACAGACCTGGACTTGCTCACCATCACTGACGACCCCGATGTCGTCATGCAGCACATTAAAACCTTCTGCACCGATTTCGCCGATCAGCTCGACTATGCCCCCGCTCTTCCCGAATAAACGCCATAAAACAAATCCAGTACGCATCGAATAAACTGTTGCCACATTCTCCCTGCCACCTCCTCACGCCGGTCCCTAAACGTCATGACAACTACACAGCTACCTATACACCTGAACGACCCTTCCTTGTATAAAACACGCTCGTATATCAACGGGCTATGGACCGACGCGGCAGATGGCGGGGTTTTCGCCGTCGACAACCCCGCCAACGGGCAAATCATCGCGCAAGTCAGCAATCTGGACGCCAGCCAGGCGCAGTCGGCCATCGATGCCGCCAACCAGGCATTCAAGGCATGGCGGGCCCGCACCGGCAAAGAGCGCGCCAACATTCTGCGCCGCTGGTTCGACCTGATCATTGCCAACACCGAAGATCTCGCGCAGTTGATGACCCTGGAACAAGGCAAGCCCATTACCGAGTCCAGGGGCGAGATCGCCTATGGCGGGTCGTTCGTGGAGTGGTTTGCCGAACAGGCCAAGCGAGTCAGCGGCGACATCATGGCTTCACCCAACAGCGCCAACCGCATGCTGGTCATGCGCGAGCCCATCGGCGTCTGCGCAGCCATCACCCCCTGGAACTTCCCCAATGCCATGATCACGCGCAAAGTGGCGCCGGCTTTGGCGGCAGGCTGCACTATCGTGTTGAAACCGGCCGAACAAACCCCCTTGTCGGCACTGGCGCTGGCCGAGCTGGCCGAGCGGGCGGGCATTCCGGCAGGCGTACTCAACATCATTACCGCCGACAGCGACCGTTCCATCGCCATCGGTAAAGTGTTATGCGCCAGCCCTATCGTCAAGAAAGTCACCTTTACCGGCTCTACTGCAGTGGGCCGCATCCTGATGCAGCAAAGCGCGCCAACCATCAAGAAGCTCTCGCTCGAGCTCGGCGGCCACGCCCCCTTTATCGTGTTTGAAGATGCAGACCTTGATGCCGCTATCGAAGGCGCAATGATCTCCAAGTATCGCAACGCCGGCCAAACCTGCGTCTGCACTAACCGTTTTTACGTACATGAGGCGGTTTACGACGCCTTTGTGGAAAAGCTGGCTGCCAAGGTCAGCAAACTACAAGTGGGGGACGGCTTCACCGACCAGGTAACGCAGGGCCCCCTGATCGACGAGGCGGCAGTAGCAAAAGTCCAGGAACATGTCCAGGATGCGGTTGCCAAGGGCG
>DATJCP010000405.1:0-6021 GCA_035514715.1 Candidimonas sp. | reverse complement strand
AGGTCACCCAAGGCCTGCCGGGCAAGGTCAGCGTATGCAATTCCGCCGCTACATTGACGCCGGGATTGTGGGCATCGCTTCCCGATCACCAAGAGCAATGGGTCAGGCCCGGCATCTGTTTGTACGGCGCGTCGCCATTTGCAGACCAGTCTGCGGATGCCTTGTGCTTGCGACCGGCCATGACCTTGTCGGCCAAGCTGATCAGTGTGCGCAACATACCCGCAGGAGAAGGCATAGGTTATGGGCATACTTTCACTTCTACAGAGCCTATGCGAATAGGCGTAGTGTCTTGCGGTTATGCGGATGGCTATCCGCGCCACGCGGCGACCGGCACGCCGATTACTGTCGCTGGGGTGCGCACGCGCTTATTGGGTCGCGTATCGATGGATATGTTGGCGGTCGACCTGACTTCTGTGCCGTTGGCTCATGTCGGTTCGCCTGTCGTGCTTTGGGGCGAGGGCGGCCCGTCGGTGGATGAAGTGGCCCAGGCTGCCGGCACAATTGGCTACGAGTTACTATGCGCCGTTGCTCCGCGCGTGCCTAAAATTGTCACTTGATTGCGGCAGGCGTAAGCAAATTGGAGTTTAATCGCAGAATTCCGGTTGCTGTAGTTCGGTACGCCGGGAAGACGGTTTCGACTAACCCTTGAAAGGAAATTGCGTGAAGAATAAATGTGTACTGGTAACGGGCGCTACAAAAGGGATAGGATGGGCAATCAGTCGGCGCTTGGCTGACTTGGGCTGCCATGTTGTGGGGCTGGCACGGCACACTCAGGATATCGATTTTCCCGGGTATCTTTATTCTTGCGATTTGCACAACGCGGGGGAAACCGAAGACGTACTGCGCGTCATACGCGAAAAGTATCCCGTTGATGCGGTAGTCAATAATGTCGGCTTGGTCATGCCCGAGCCTTTGGGTGAAATTGACCTGGCTTCGCTCTACCAGGTGTTTGACCTGAATGTACGTGTCGCGGTGCAGGTAACCCAAAACTTCATCCCTTCGATGAAAGCGCGTAAAGAAGGCCGCATTGTGAATATATGCAGCCGCGTCACACATGGCGCTGTCAACCGCACCAGCTATTCGGCAGCTAAAAGTGCGCTGATAGGCTGCACCAAGACCTGGGCGCTGGAGCTGGCTCCTTACGGCATTACCGTCAATGCGGTATCGCCCGGCCCGGTTGACACAGAATTGTTTCGCGCCAGCCATCCGGAAGGCAGCGAAGAGGAAAAGAAAGCCCTGGCGTCCATACCCATGGGCCGATTCGGCCAGCCAGGCGATGTGGCCGCGGCAGTTACCTTTTTGCTGGGCGACGAAGCAGGCTTTATTACCGGGCAGGTTCTGGGGGTGGATGGCGGCGGCAGCCTTGCAGGCCGATAGCATGTCCATGGCCGGTTAAACTCGCTGAATGGCCAAATCAAAAACTTTATTTGTTTGCAGCGAATGCGGCGGCACTTGTCCCAAATGGGAGGGCAAGTGCCCCCATTGCAATGCCTGGAATACGCTGCAGGAATCGCGCGACCCAGGTGTCGCTACGCATCGTTTTGCACCGCTGGCTGGGGCTAGTCCCATACGCAGTCTGGCTGAAATCGAAGCACGCGAGTTGCCGCGTCAGCCCACTGGTATTGGTGAATTCGACCGGGTACTGGGCGGCGGCCTGGTGACCGGCGCCGTGGTGCTTATTGGCGGTGATCCGGGCATAGGCAAGTCCACCTTGCTTTTGCAGGCACTGGTATCCCTGTCGCATGCGGTCAAAGTGTTGTACGTAACAGGCGAGGAATCGGCGGAACAGGTTGCCCTGCGGGCCAGGCGCCTGGAACTGGCTACCGGCGATGTTGATCTGCTGGCCGAGATCCGGCTTGAAGCGATTATTGCCGCCCTGGTCGAGCAGCGCCCCAGCGTGGCGGTTATCGATTCGATACAAACCCTGTATTCCAGCGAGCTTAGCGCCGCACCCGGGTCCGTGTCGCAAGTGCGCGAATGCGCGGCCCAGCTTACGCGCCTGGCCAAGCAAACCGGCATTACCATCGTCCTGATTGGCCATGTCACCAAAGACGGTACGCTGGCCGGGCCACGGGTTTTGGAACACATTGTAGATACTGTTTTGTATTTTGAGGGCGATACGCATTCGTCGTTCCGGTTGGTACGGGCCTTCAAAAATCGCTTCGGCGCGGTCAACGAGCTTGGCGTCTTTGCCATGACGGATCGAGGCCTGCGCGGTGTTTCCAACCCGTCGGCCTTGTTCCTGTCCCAACACGAACAAGATGTCGCGGGCTCATGTGTCATGGCGACGCAAGAGGGCACACGGCCGCTGTTGGTGGAAATCCAGGCTTTGGTTGATACGGCCCATGTACCTAACCCGCGCCGGCTGTCGGTTGGGTTGGAAGGTACGCGGCTGGCCATGTTGCTGGCTGTCTTGCATCGGCACGCCGGCGTCGTGACATTTGACCAGGATGTTTTTGTGAATGCGGTGGGTGGTGTGAAAATCACCGAGCCGGCGGCCGACTTGGCTGTTTTGTTGGCGATCATGTCGTCGCTGCGCGACAAGCCCTTGCCCAAGGGGCTGGTGGTGTTTGGCGAAGTAGGGTTGGCGGGCGAAATCCGTCCCGCTCCTCGCGGCCAGGAGCGCCTCAAAGAGGCGGCTAAACTGGGTTTCAGCGTGGCGCTTATTCCCAAGGCGAATGCGCCACGGCAGCCTATAGAAGGGCTGGAAATCTGGGCGGTGGATCGTGTGGAATCGGCTATAGATCGCTTGCGCTAAAGCTGTTCAGCTGCTTACTCAGGGGTATGTTTTGGATTGGTATATCGTTGCAATAGGGTGCTTGTTGTCTGGCGCCCTGATCGGATTTACGGGCGGTGTGCTGGGCATAGGGGGCGGGTTATTGGCCATTCCCTTGCTGGGCTTGCTCTTGAATATGGATCAGCAAGCGGCCCAGGGTACGGCGCTGATCATGGTGCTGCCAGCTGTGCTCATGACGGTACGCAAATACAACCAGAAGGCGAAAATCAATTTCCGCGCAGCAGGGGCGGGGGCGGCTGGCTCTATCGTCTTTACTTGGATCGGCGCGCAAATTGCCCTGGGTATCGACCCAATCCTCTTGCGCCGGATCTATGCCATTTTTGTTTTATGCATTGCCTTGTTTTATTTTTATCAAAGCAGGCGTTCCAGCCAACCGGACAAGCCTCAGAAAGTTCGGCGCAATGTCGAGGAATTCCATAAAGGGTGGTTTGCACTGATAGGCATTGTTGCGGGCCTGGCCGGCGGAATTTTCGGCGTAGGCGGTTCGGTGTTGGTGGTGCCTATCCTGACCACGGTGTTTCGCCTGACGCAGACTGGCGCGCAGGCGCTGGCCCTGACCATGGTCGTGCCGGGCACGTTTGTCGCGCTTTTTACTTATGCTGCACATGGCCAGGCGGACTGGCTGGTTGGCATACCCATGGCGCTAGGCAGTATTTTCTTTGTCCCTTATGGCGTCAAGCTGGCCTATGCCTTGCCCGAGCCCCGTTTGAAGCTGGCCTTTGCTTGTATGCTTCTGGTTATCATGGTTCTGTTGTTGATAAAGGCCTGACTTTATGCGTTCAAGCCGCTTTTCCAATATGTTGCTGGGCGTGCGCGCCTTTCGCCGCGACTGGCATTCGGGGGAGATACGCCTGCTGATGCTGGCGCTGATTATTGCCGTGGCGGCAGTCACCAGCGTGGGTTTTCTGGCCGATCGCGTGGGGCGTGCACTGGAACGCGACTCAGCACAAATGCTGGGCGGGGATCTTGCCTTGCAGTCTGACGAACCTATCTCCGCCAGCTTTCTGCAACAGGCTAGTGCTCTGCGCCTGGATACAGCCCAGACGCTCCAGTTTCCATCCATGGTAAGCAGCGGCAATCATACTCAGCTGGTTGCGCTCAAGGCGGTGTCCCAGGGCTATCCTTTGCGCGGCCAACTGCGCCTGGCGGATTCGCCGACCGGCAAGGGGGAGGCATACCAGCAGTTGCCGGACGCTGGAACGGTATGGGTCGACGCTCAGGTTTTAAGTTTGCTGAATATTTCCCTGGGCGACAAGATAGCGGTGGGCGACTCGCACATGACGGTGGCTCGTGTCATAGCCTACGAACCAGATAGAGGCATGCAGTTCGTCAATGTGGCGCCGCGCGTGATGCTGGGCATGCCCGACTTGGCCGCAACCGGCCTGGTCGCGCCTGGTAGCCGCATAGGCTATCAGTTGCTGGTGGCAGGTCCGGCTGATGCTGTCAGCGCTTACAAAAAATGGCTGAATGCCCATATAAAGCGCGGGCAAAAGCTCAGTACGCTTGAAGACAATCGGCCGGAAGTTCAGCGCGCGCTGGTTCGTGCGCACCAGTTCCTGATCCTGGTTGCCTTGCTGACGGTGATGATCGCAGCCGTGGCGGTTGCATTGGCTGCGCGGCGTTTCAGCCAACGGCATCAAGACGGCATTGCCATCATGCGTTGCCTGGGCGCCAGCAAATCGCAGTTGACCACCATGCTATGGCTGCAGTTCTTGTTGCTGGCATTGATCGCATCGTCGATAGGCGCGGTGGCCGGCTATGCCGTGCACGAGGTCTTGGTTGTCATGGCTGCCGCCTGGATAGATACCAGTTTGCCTGCGGCATCGTTACTGCCGGCGTTGCAAGGCTTGGTTACCGGTTTGTTGCTGTTGTTGGGCTTCGCCTTGCCGCCGTTGGCTGCATTGCGCCAGGTTCCGCCTGCGCGGGTATTGCGGCGCGATGCCTCCATAACGCTTACCCGGCGTTGGCCTGCCTATAGTCTGGGCCTGGCTGCGTTCTTCTTGCTGATCGTCTGGATATCCGGGGATATGCGTTTAAGCCTGGTGGTGTCTGCGGGCTTTTTAGCGGCTTTTTTGGTTTTTGCCGCGCTGGCTTATGCCCTGGTGCGGGCACTGGGGTTTATGCGCTACCGGGTCAACGGCCATCCCGCTTTGCGATTTGCCCTGGCCGGCATGGCGCGCCGTCGGGGTCTAACCGTGACCCAGCTTTGTTCCTTGAGCATGGGCTTGATGATATTGCTGTTGCTGGCCATCACACGCACCGACTTGCTGCAAGGCTGGCAAAACACCTTGCCGCCGGGCGCTCCCAATACGTTTCTTATCAATATCCAGCCTGATCAGCGTACTGCCGTAGCCGATCGTCTGAAGCAGGCGGGCATCCATGATCCACATCTCTCACCCATGGTGCGCGGCCGGCTCTTGGCCATCAATAAGCAGCCGGTCGATTCAGGCAGCTATACCGATGATCGCGCCAAGCGGCTGGTGGATAGGGAATTCAATCTGTCGTATACCGATGTCTTGCCTGACAGCAATAAAATGGTGCAGGGCCGTTGGCTGAATCCAGAAAAACCAGAGGTGTCGCTGGAAAGCGGCTTGGCCAAGACGCTGGGCATTCGAGTGAACGACAGTCTGACCTTTGATGTGGCGGGACGCTCTATCGACGTGGCGGTAAGCGGTATACGGGAAGTGAAATGGGATTCTTTCCAGGCCAATTTCTTTGCCATCATGAGCCCGGTTGCTTTGAAAAATGCGCCGGCTACATTCATGACCTCCATGTACGTGCCGGCCTCGGAACCTGAATTGGCTCAAAATCTGGTGCGAACCTTTCCCAACCTGACAGTTTTCGACGTGGGTTCCATATTGGGTCAGGTGCAGCATGTGCTGGACCAGGTCGTGCAAGCAGTGCAGCTGTTGTTTTTGTTTACTGTGCTTGCCGGTGTCCTGGTGCTGGGGGCGGCTTTATTTTCCACCCGCGACGAACGCATGCACGAGGTCGCGGTGTTGCGGGCGCTGGGCGCCAGCGGTCGGCAGTTGGCGGCCGCAATGCGTATTGAACTACTGGTACTGGGGGCTATGGCGGGCATGCTGGCGGCATTTGGCGCGGTGGCGATAGCATGGGTGCTGGCCGAGCAGGTGTTCGATTTTTCCCTGACATTGTCGTGGTGGCCTTGGGTTGCAGGCATGGGCATAGGCATGCTGGCTGCAACCATAGGCGGCAGTATGGCG
>DATJCP010000404.1:0-9203 GCA_035514715.1 Candidimonas sp. | reverse complement strand
TAAGAAACGTCGTCCGATCAACGCTATTGTGAGGCGCAGCGAGCTGGGGTGGGCCCAGCGAATTTTGAGCGCGCCGCGCAGGCAACCTGGCTTGGCGGGACAAGGGCGCACTGTTTGAGCGAGGCGTTTACGGACAGCCAGTGGCTGTCCGTTCTCGTGAGTTTGCGCCCGTCGCCAATCCAGGCTGACTGTGCGGGAAGTCCCGGAGGGACCGCAGCGATTATTCGCCAGGCCCACCCCAGCTCGCTGCGCCGCATAAGAAACGATAGCCGATCTAATGAATAAAACGACAGAAGCAATCCCATCAGCCTGACAGCGGCAAGCTTATCGTGACTTCAAGCCCGCCAGATGCAGCCTCACCCAGAACCAGACTACCCCGATGCGCCTTCGCAATCGATTCAGCCAAAGCCAGCCCCAAACCTACCGAGCCAGTCAACGTACGAGCATCGTCCAGCCTTGAGAACGGCCGTAGCGCTTCCACACGCCGCTCCGCAGAAATACCGGGTCCATGATCAGACACCGTGATCACAGCAAAATCATCCCTGACATCCAAAGCCACCTCTACCGGCGGTTGGCCATGATTCAAGGCATTCGTGATCAGATTATCCAGCAGTCGCCCCAAAGCCATCCTGTCCGCCTTGAGCTGTAAATCCCCAGGGTACAGACGGACCAGCTTAACTGGACTGCCTGTGGTTTCCCAAGCGGAAACCTGTTCTTCCAGCCACGCGTTCAACGCCAAAGGTGCAAACTGATAAGAGCCTGGATCAGACCCGCGCACAAAGCCGATGAATTGATTCACCATGCGCTGCATGTCTTGCACATCTTTGCGCATGCCTTCCTTGAAGGTCGGATCGTCGACCATTTCAATGCGCAGCCACATCCGCGACAGCGGCCCCTTCAGGTCGTGCGGCAGCCCTGCAAGCAGCGTTCGTTGTACCGCGTTTGATTCAGCCAGCGTGTCCAGCATGGCATTGAATCTTTCCCCCAGAATGCGTGTTTCGCTGGGGCCTGATGGCGTTACGCGCTGGGGTTGGCCTGCGGCCAGTTGGTCGGCGGCCTTGGCAAGTTTGGTCAGCGGGCGGGTAATGTGCCACGAGAAAGCGGCTGACAACAGTAGAAACAGGCCCATGCCCGTCAGCCATACAACAATCATCGGGGTGGCTACGAGTGGTGCGATCTGGTCCAGAGGGATGACCAGCCACTCTCGGCTGTAGTGCGACTCGTCAAGATCCGGGTCGGGCAGCATGGAAATATAAAGCCTGGGCTGCGGTCCACGTGAAAGCGCTACCCGTGTTTCGTCGCTAAGCCGTTGGTTCAGCGCCAGGACGAAGGAGCGGAGATTGTTGCGTATATCGTTGGTGGGAGGAGGGGGGCGGTGCTCATGGCGATTGTCGGCCGATGGGGGGCGCCGTTCCATGCTGGCGTCGGACGGTAGGCGGCGCGACCATAGACGCCATTGATTTTGCGATGCGGTGCGCACGAAGTCGGCCCGCTGCTCGGCTGGAATTTCCGCCAGGGCTGCCTGCAACGTGCGGATGGTCGTGGCGGTGAGTTCGACTGCCACCTCTTCGGTGAACTGCTTGCGGTAATAGGAAGCAGTGCCGAATGTGGCGGCCTGTACCAGCAATATCGTGCCCAAGGTCAGCAGTACCATGCGTGCGCGCAGGGATCGGGGCAAAAGTGAACGAAGCATAGTGATGGGGTTCAGGGCGAAAACCGGTACCCGACTCCCCAAACAGTTTGTATCCAGCGTGGTTGTTTGGGGTCGTCTTCTATTGCGCGTCGTAGGCGTAGTATGGCGATATCGATGGCGCGGTCGTTGCGCTCGCCTTCATCGTCGTCACGAGCCAGTGCCAGCAAACGGTCGCGCGACAATGGTTTGCCTGGATTGTTTACCAGGGCTTCGAGCAGGTTGACTTCGCCGCCAGTCAGTTTGATGAGGTCGTTGTCTTTGCTTAGCTGGCGCGTGGTCGGGTCAAATACGAAGGGGCCGAAAGACACGGGTTTATCGCGATTTAGTGCCGAGGCGCCCTTTTTACGGCGCAATACGGCTTCGATGCGGGCCAGAAGTTCGCGCGGATCAAAAGGTTTCCCCAGGTAGTCGTCGGCGCCGGCTTCAAGTCCGATGACGCGGTCTACCGTTTCGTCGCGTCCAGTGAGTAAAATGACAGGAATGTCTTCGCCTAGCTGGCGCAGGCGCCGGCAGGCTTCAGCGCCGTCGCCATCGGGCATCATCCGGTCAAGTACGATCAGATCGGGGGAATAGCGCTGAATGCGCGAGGGCAGGTCGCTGGCATCGGGTGCAAGCAAGGTATCGTAGTTGTGGCGATTCAGATAGTCGGCCAGCAACTGGCGCAGGGCCGGGTCGTCGTCGACAACCAGTACTTTTACTAGGGGATTTTCCATAGACTAAAGTGTGCCCTGTGGCCTGGCGTCTGGCAAGCGCTTGGAAATCGATTGAAATAGGTGTTGGGCTAGCCCTAAGCCTTATTGTTTTACTTTGTACAGGAAATACATGATAAGGCACACCGTACAAGCTATGCGCAAGCGCCTCGCAGGTTATTTATGGCTTTCCGATCTGCCGGCGATGCTGTGCTGGGCGGTCCTGGTTGGTGTGCTGGGGGCCTTTGCCACGATTGCTTTCCATGAAGGCATGCGCCTGGTTCAGCAGCTCGTTACCGGCCAGAGCGGGTCTATCGTAGGCGTGACCAAGTCCTTGCCGTGGTATGGGCGTTTGCTGTTTCCCGCTTGCGGAGGCTTGGTGGCGGGGACATTGCTGTGGCTGGCGTCAAAATCCAAAGCCACAGCCAATTCCGACTATATGGAAGCTGTAGCTATTGGCGATGGTCGCTTGTCGATATGGCAGGGTTTGTTGCGTTCGCTGTCTTCCTTATGTACCGTTGCGTCGGGCGGTTCAATAGGGCGCGAAGGCGCCATGGTGCACTTGGCGGCGTTAAGCGCGTCGGCTATAGGCCGTTTTACTTACTTCAGCACGGCGCGGTTGCGCTTGTTGGTGGCCTGCGGCGCAGCGGCCGGGGTGGCTTCGGCGTATGGCGCGCCTATTGCCGGGGCGCTGTTTGTAGCGGAAATTGTCCTGGGTACCATGACTATGCAAAGCTTCGGGCCGCTGATTGTTGCGGCAGCGTCTGCCAATATTGTCATGCGCATGACGGGGCACTATCAAACGACTTATGCCATCGTCAATATGCCCGAGATTCCGGGGATAGAGGTGCTGCCTTTCATCTTGTTGGGGGTGGTGTCAGGGTTGACCGCGCCCATGTTTCTTAAGTTCCTGGACTTGACCAAGCGCCATTTCAAGAATACCGGCTTGCCGTTGCCGGCGAGGCTCGCGCTCGGCGGTTTCTTGCTGGGTCTTTTGCTGATTGTCATGCCACAGGTGGCGGGCAATGGTTATAGCGTGGTGTATTCGCTGCTGCATACGTCGTGGGCCTGGTATGCGGTGATCTTGATGCTGGTGTGCAAAGTTATTGCCACGGCCCTGACAGTGGGTTCCGGCGCCGTCGGTGGGGTGTTTACCCCGGCGCTTTTTGTCGGTGCGGCATTGGGCACCTTGTTCGGGCAGATCCTGGGCTATATCTGGCCGGGCATGACGGTCGAAACTTACATGTATACGCTGGTGGGTATGGGTAGCTTTTTGGGGGCGGCGACCAGCGCGCCTTTAATGGCGATATTGATGATTTTCGAGATGACGCTCAGTTATCAGATTGTGTTGCCGCTTATGCTGGCTTGTGTAGTGTCTTATTTCGTATCGCGCGCAGTTGCAGAGATTGCCATGTATGAAGTGACAGTGGTGCGCGATAGGGATGTCGTGCTCAGGCAACAATTACGTAACACCAGGCTCGAAGAGTTGTTGCGGCCGGCCACCACTGTGGTGTCGACAACAGCGCCTGTGCGCGACGCATTGCAGATGTTTGTGGACTACCCCGTCAAGTATTTGTATGTGGTTGATGAAAACAATGTTTACCAGGGCGTCATTGCGCAACAAGACCTCACCAGTTTATTGTTGAGCCAGGGCGATATACAGCAAAAGTTGGCTGGCGAAGTGTTACGCCGTGATTTTGTGAAAACGCTGTATCCCGACATGACGCTGGATCAGGCTCAGGACTATTTCGTATCGTTCTCGGGAGAACGCCTGCCCATGGTCAGCCGGGGAGAGCATCCCAAGCTGTTGGGCGTGGTCTACAAGTCGGCGGTGCTGGAAAAGTACAGCGCCATCAAGCGATCCATGGATGCCTCTGGCGAAGCGATGCTGGATTTCAAGGCGATACAACGCCCACGTTAATTACTATTTCCGATCCCGCTCGTTAAAGTGGGATTTTGGGTTTCAATGACGGTTTTTTTACGGACTAGAGTTTGGGTTGGCGCATTTGTGTGGTGTGCGGCGATGTCTTGCGCCCAGGCGTCTGGCACGCAGTCAGAGCCGTCACTGAGGGATCTGGCTCCTGTCCGCTTGTATGCGGTGCCCGAAGTGTCGGTGGAAGCTCCCGTTGCCTTGCCTGACCCGGTAGAGGAACCTTCTTTCTTTGACGGCGCCGTCTTGTCGGGCGAAGAGGATATTCCCGATATTTCCTTTGATTTTTTCTGGAACCCTGGCGATTTTCGCCAGTGGCAGCAAGTGAAAGTCTCCAGTGCATCGCCGGGTTTGCGCGGCACGCGCGGATGGCGGCGAGCCTCTCGTTCGCGTTCCGCTTGGTTGTCGACGCCGTCGCAAGGTCCGTGGACATACGGCGCCAGTAATTGGCGCTATGCCGGCGAGCGCGGCTTGGGCGTTACGTTGGGCAGTAACGAAATGGCGGTCCCCGCATGGGGGAATACGGCCCGTATGGGCGGCATCAGCGTTTCGCAGTCTTCTATTGCCGATGCGGGCGATGACGGTGCGTGGCGGTATTCGATGGCAGTGGGGGCGCTGGACTATTCCGCCAACCAGGCCCAGGGCGATCTGAACTATGGCCCGACAGCCAGCAACACTGTCTTGAGCTATCGACTGAGTCCAGAGTTCGTGCTCGAATCCCAGCTTGAGATGGCGCCCGATCTGGTCACCACCGGTATAGGGGGGCGTTACCAGACTCGTGGTTGGGGTGCCTGGAGCGCGGGCGTCGCCAGGGCAAATACCGCGGCGCAGACTGGTTGGCGCTACCAGGCGGCCTACGAGGTCAATGTGCTGGATGATTTGAAACTGTCCTGGATGAATGAAAGCCATACCTCGGGGTTCGCCGATCTTAGCCGCTACCAGGATGCGTCTGCCTCTGTGGGTGGGATGCGGCAGCGGCTGACGGCCACCGTGCCGTTGGGAAGGTGGGGCGACGTGGCGGGCATGTATGAAAGCGCCCGCTCTTCCGTGGGCGATGTGCAGCGCAGTTTCGGACTTACACAGCAGTTCTGGTACAGCCCGAATCTGCGTATTGGCCTGCAGGCCGAGCGCCAACTGGTCACCGGCGACTATGATGTAGGTATTCGCTTTTCAGTACCTATTAATTAGCACATGACCATTTCGCCCCTAGAAACACTGCAGCAAGTCTTTGGCTACGATTCCTTTCGTGGCGACCAGCAGGCCATTATCGAGCATGTCGTGCAGGGCGGCGATGCCTTGGTGTTGATGCCCACCGGAGGCGGAAAGTCGCTGTGCTATCAGATTCCCGCCCTGGTTCGCCCTGGCACTGGCGTCGTGATTTCGCCCTTGATCGCGTTGATGCAGGACCAGGTCGATGCTTTGCTTGAACTGGGCGTGCGGGCTGCTTTCCTGAACTCATCCCAAGACTGGCGTACCGCGCGCGACGTCGAGCAGGCGTTTTTGGCTGGTGAACTGGACCTGTTGTACATTGCCCCAGAACGATTGCTGACTGATCGTTGTCTAGAGCTGCTGTCCAGTGGTCGCATATCGCTCTTTGCCATTGATGAGGCGCATTGCGTATCGCAGTGGGGCCATGATTTCCGTCCGGAATACATGGGCTTGTCGATTTTGCATGAGCGCTGGCCCGATGTGCCGCGCCTGGCCCTGACGGCAACGGCGACGGCGGTTACGCGGCGTGAAATTGCAGAGCGCTTGGCCCTGGATGATGCGCTGCATTTTGTGGCAAGTTTTGACCGGCCCAATATCCGTTACCGCATTATTGAGAAAAACGAGGTCAGGAAGCAGTTGCTGGCTTTCATCCGTGCCGAGCATGTGGGCGATTGCGGCATTGTGTATTGCCTGTCTCGGGCCCGTGTCGAAGAGACCGCCGACTTCCTTTGCCAGAATGGCATTCCGGCCTTGCCCTATCACGCGGGGCTGAACCCGGCGGTTAGGGCTGCCAACCAGGCACGCTTCCTGCGGGAAGACGGCATGGTGATGGTGGCGACTATTGCATTCGGCATGGGGGTGAATAAGCCCGATGTCCGGTTTGTGGCGCATATCGATTTGCCTAAGTCAGTAGAAGGCTATTACCAAGAGACGGGGCGAGCCGGGCGCGATGGTTCGCCAGCGACTGCCTGGCTGGCTTACGGCTTGCAGGATGTGGTGCAGCAGCGGCGCATGATCAACGAATCGGCTGGCGATGATGCTTTCAGGCGACGTCTGGGTGCGCAGCTTGATGCCATGCTGGGGTTGTGCGAAACCGTGACGTGCCGGCGGGAACGTTTGCTGGCTTACTTTGAACAGACCATTACGCCTTGCGGCAATTGCGACACTTGCCTTGAGCCGCCGCAGGCCTGGGATGGCACGGTGGCCGCCCAGAAAATCCTTTCCGCCGTTTATCGCTTGTGGCGTGAACGCGGGCAGCGTTTTGGCGCTGGCCATCTTATCGATATATTGCGCGGCAAGCCGACAGACAGGGTCAAGCAATACGAGCACGAGACCATGACGGTTTTCGGTATAGGGGCCGATTTGTCCGAGCAGGCCTGGCGCGGGGTATTGCGCCAGTTGCTGGCGCAAAGCTTGTTGTCGGTGGATAACGAAGGCTACGGCACCTTGGCGCTTACCGAAACCAGCCGCGCAGTGCTAAAAGGCGAGCAAACCCTGATGTTTCGGCGTGAGTCCGAGAAGAAGGCGCGGAGTACGCGATCGGACAGTGTGCGCAGCAAAGACGCCATTGTCTTGCCGGGCGAAGCCCAGCAGCGCTTCGAAAGCCTGCGGGCGTGGCGTTCTGAAACGGCCCGCAGCCATGGCGTTCCCGCCTACGTCATCTTTCACGATGCCACCTTGCGGGAAATTGCACTAACTTGCCCTCAATCGCTGGATGACCTTGGCGGCATCAGCGGCGTGGGTGCGCGTAAGCTGGAAGCGTACGGGGAAGACTTATTGCGCTGCGTAGCCGAATAGCGTGGCGGACTGCGGCTGCGCGCCGATCAGGTAAATAAATCGGGCGTTCCGGCAGGTTTCGGCGGGGTCAGGCCCAGATGGCGCCAAGTGGTTTGCGTGGCAATCCGCCCGCGCGGCGTGCGTTGCAGGTAGCCGTGCTGAATCAGAAAGGGTTCGATGACGTCTTCGATGGTGTCGCGCTCTTCGCCGATAGCTGCGGCCAGGCTGTCTACGCCTACTGGCCCGCCGTCGAACTTGTGGATGATCGCTTCCAGCAGTTTTCTATCCATTAGGTCCAGGCCTTGCGGGTCGACTTCCAGCATGGCCAGTGCGGCGCCAGCCACAGCGGTATCAATGCGGCCGTTGGCCTTGACCTCGGCATAATCGCGTACCCGGCGCAGCAGTCGGTTGGCTATTCGAGGCGTGCCCCTGGCCCGTCGCGCTATTTCTGCCGCACCGTCGGGCGTGGTCTCGGCATTCAGCAAGTGTGCGCTGCGTTTGACGATATGGGTGAGGTCTTCGGCGTTATAGAATTCCAGCCGCGACACGATGCCGAAACGATCGCGCAATGGGTTGGTGAGCATGCCTGCGCGTGTGGTGGCACCTACCAGGGTAAATGGCTGCAGGTCGATTTTTACGCTGCGAGCGGCGGGACCTTCGCCGATCAGGATATCGATCTGGAAGTCTTCCAGCGCCGGGTACAGAATTTCTTCCACTACCGGCGACAGACGGTGAATTTCGTCGATGAACAGAACATCGTTTTTTTCAAGATTGGTCAGCAAGGCAGCCAGGTCGCCCGGGCGTTCAAGTACCGGCCCTGAGGTTTGCCGTAAGTGCACCCCCATTTCGTGCGCAATGATGTGGTCGAGCGTGGTTTTACCAAGGCCAGGCGGGCCAAACAACAAGACGTGATCCAGGGATTCAGCTCGATTCTTTGCCGCGGCAATAAAGATTTCCAGCTGCTCCCGTACCCGATGCTGCCCTATGTACTCCTTAAGTGAGCGGGGGCGCAGGGCGCGTTCCACCGAGTCTTCGTTGGGCGAGGCGCTTTCAGGCGCCACGATGCGTTCGATGGCAGCAAGGCTGGATAGGGAGTCGGAATGAATGGCCATGGGATTTGTGCTGATTATATTTACAGTGCTTATCGTACTCTACTACGCAATAGTTGCGCAGCCTGGTAGCGATTGCAGCATAATTCCAAATGTTGTGCCTACTTTCTGTAATTTTCCAACTGAGCTTATTGATTATGACCGCCAGGCTACCTGTATATGATGATGTCGTTGCCGCCAGCAAGATTCTGGACGTAGTGGCGTATCGCACGCCCGTACTGACTTCGCAAACCATTAATGCACGCCTGGATGCCCAGGTATTCTTCAAGTGCGAGAATTTTCAGCGTATCGGCGCTTTCAAGTTTCGCGGCGGCTATAACGCGATAGCCAAATTATCGGCAGCGCAGCGCAAAGCGGGGGTTGTGGCATTTTCGTCGGGCAATCATGCCCAGGCTATTGCGCTGGCCTGCCAGTTGCTGGAAGTCTCCGCTACGATAGTCATGCCCCATGATGCGCCAGCCGCCAAAAAGGCAGCCACTCTGGGTTATGGCGCTCGGGTCGTCAGTTACGATCGCCAGACGGAAGACCGCGAAGTCGTCGCCCGCACCTTGGTCGAAGAGCAAGGCCTGACGCTGATTCCCCCTTACGATCACCCAGACGTCATCGCGGGGCAGGGCACTGCCGCTAAAGAGCTGCTTGAAGATGTCGGCGGGTTGGACGCGCTTTTCATTCCGTTGGGCGGAGGCGGGCTGCTGTCTGGGACTTTGCTTGCCGCTCAGGCAATAAGCCCTGATTGTGCTGTATACGGCGTAGAGCCTGAAGCTGGAAACGATGGGCAGCAGTCGTTTCGCCAAGGC
>DATJCP010000403.1:0-4652 GCA_035514715.1 Candidimonas sp. | reverse complement strand
CAGTCAGATGCCTTTATCTGGCGCCAGGCCAATTACGATCACTTGACGGGGCTGCCTAATCGCCAGTTGTTCCAGGATCGCCTGGATCGTGCGATAGCCCGCGCTGACAGGTCCGGGCTGCCGATGGCGCTGGTGTTTCTTGATCTGGACTTCTTCAAGGACGTCAATGACACGCTGGGCCATGGCATGGGTGATGAATTGCTCAAGCAGGTGGCCGTGCGCCTGGGCGGCTGTGTGCGTGCTACGGACACGGTGGCGCGCTTGGGCGGGGATGAGTTCACCATCATCATCGGAGAGCTGAACGACACCGAGGTGGCTGAACGTATATGCCAGCAGACCTTGCGCGTGTTGGCGCAGCCTTATTACCTGGGTGAGGAAGTGGCCGCAATCTCGACCAGCATGGGAGTTACGATGTATCCCGATGACGGCTCCAATGCCCAAGAGTTGCTCAAGAATGCCGATCTGGCCATGTATGCCGCCAAAGACAAGGGGCGCAACCAGTTTTGCTACTTTACGCCCAAGATGCAGCAGAATGCCCATAGTCGGCGCCAGTTGCTGCGAGACTTGGTCGGCGCGCTGGGCCAGAGCCAGTTCGTGTTGCACTACCAGCCTATTGTTGAGCTCAGTACGGGGCGGATCCGCAAGGCGGAAGCGCTGATTCGTTGGCGACATCCTGAACTGGGGCTGGTCTTCCCGGGCGATTTCATTCCCTTCGCCGAAGACGCCGGCATCATTGTCAGGATCGGCGATTGGGTGTTTCGCGAAGCGACCAGGCAGGTGGCGCTTTGGCGCGCTTCTTATGCCGCGGATTTCCAAGTTAGCGTGAATGTATCGCCTGCGCAGTTCATGACCGAAGGCCTCAGGCACGACGAATGGCTGGCGCATCTACAAGAGTTGAACCTGTCTGGCGACAGCATCGTGGTGGAAATTACGGAAAGGCTGTTGATGGACGCCAACGCAGAGGTCAGCAGCAAGCTGCTTGCTTTCAGGGATGTCGGCATACAAGTTGCATTGGACGACTTTGGCACCGGTTATTCGTCGCTGTCTTATTTGAAGAAGTTCGACATTGACTACATCAAGATCGACCAGTCGTTCGTGCGTAATCTGGAGCCCGATTCCGATGACATGGCCTTATGCGAAGCGATTATCGTCATGGCTCACAGGCTGGGGCTGACAGTGATTGCCGAAGGCGTGGAAACGGTTGAGCAGCGCGACCTGTTGATACGGGCCGGTTGTGACTACGGCCAGGGGTATTTGTTCTCGGCGCCGACCGGCGCCGAGAGCTTTTCCACGTTTCTGGCTTCTTCCTGACCTGACGATTTAGCTAGCGTCGTTTGTAGCTTGTTCTTGGGGGCGCCGCTTGCGCAGAACCAGGCCAGACAGCAATACCAGTGCTATCAAGGCCAGGATCGGCGTGTTGCCCCAGCGCACGTATGGGGTCAGGCCCGTCATGCCTTGCACCTCGACGTCCAGTACACCCTTGCTCATGGGGACCAGGGCGGCGCGTACCGTCCCATTCGGGGCGATGGCTGCCGTCATGCCCGTGTTGGTGGCTCGCAGCATGGGGCGAGCCGTTTCCAGGGCGCGCATGCGTGAGATCTGCAGGTGTTGGCGTAACGCCCATGAATCTCCGAACCAACCCAAATTGCTGATGTTGACCAGGATGGTGGCTCCCGGGCCATGGTCTTCGCTTCCACGCACGGATTGGATTATTTCTTCGCCAAATACGTCTTCGTAGCAAATATCGGGCGAGATCATTTGCCCATCGATGGGGAATGGCGCTTGTCTGAGCGGGCCGCGATTGAAGTCCCCTAGCGGGATTTGCATAGCGTCGACGAACCAGCGAAACCCGGGCGGTATGAACTCGCCAAAGGGTACGAGGTGCTGCTTGTCATAGCGCATACCGGGATTGCCGGCCAGCAACGCAGCCAATGGGGTTTGCGCATTGAAACTGATGGCGCTATTGGTGTAGCGGTCCTGGCCCTGTTGCTGGTCGTGTAGTGGCGCGCCCATGAGTATCCGGGCGTTACGTTCCTTGGCTATATCGAGCCATTGTTGCCACACTTGCGGGGCAATCCTGTTCTGGAATAACGGCACGACGGTTTCAGGCAGGATGATCAGCTGCGGCGCGCCGTCAGGAGTTTTGGGCTCTAGGGCGGCCAGCTGCATATAGGTAGCCAGGCCTTGCTGCAGGAGTTGCGGGTCGAATTTTTCAGATTGCGGCACATTGCCTTGGACCAGTCGAACGATAATGGGGTCGCCCTGCGCTTTGGACCAGGCAATATGCCCCAGTCCTATGCCCAGCAGGCCGACGACGATGGCGCAGCCCACCCCCACGGCAGCCCTGGCATCGTTCTTGGTGTCTTTGGCGCAGGCCAGCAAGGCAATGGCTGCGGAGGCGAAAGCGGCGAACCAGGCAAGCCCATAAACCCCCAACAGGGGCGCCCAGCTGGCCAGCACGCCTTCAACGTGCGCATAGCCTGCGTTCAGCCATGGGAAACCGGTAAACAGCGTGCCGCGCAGCCATTCGGCCAGCGTCCAGCTTGACGCCCAGACAGCGGCAATCAGCAATTGCCATCCATAGCTGGAGTGCACGCCCAGATGGTTTGCCGAGAGCCAGCGGGCCAGGGCGGCTGCGGCCGCGACAAACAAGGCCAGTGCCGCCGCCAGTAGCAGCACGGCGCCAGCGGCCAGCGGTGCAGCCATGCCCCCATATTCGTGCATGCTGATGTAAAGCCAGTAGAAGCCAATCGCAAAGTTGGCCAGCCCGAATAAAAAGCCCTTTAGTGCGGCCTGGCGTGTTGTGCCTGACTGGAAAACATAGAAGGCCAGGAAGGCCAGGCTGAATATCTGGACGAAAGGCAGGGACCAGGCAGGCAGTGGGCCAGGTGCGAATGACAGGGCGTGAATGGCGCCAAGCAGCAAGGCGCCGGCGGACTGCCGGTTGAAATGGTTCTGGAAATTCAACTGTGCCTACTCGTTGGTATTGGGGCGCGCGACGGGATCGGGATTGTCCAGTTGGATATGCAGCCAGAGGGCCCGTTTGGCGTCGGCGCCGACAACAGTGATGTTCAGGCCTTGGTGGTTGATGCTATCGCCGCGGCGGGGTATGCGCCCCAGCTCGGCGGCCAGCCAGCCGCCCAGTGTGTCGTAGTCGTCGTGCGGCAGATCGGTATTGAAGCTGAGGTTGAACAGTTCGATCTCGGTAATGCCCATGGCGCGCCAGCTATTGGTGCCGGTCTGGAATATGGTTTTTTCGGCGTCTTCATCGTATTCGTCTTCGATTTCGCCGACGATTTGTTCCAGTACGTCTTCCATGGTGACCAGGCCCGATGTGCCGCCGTGTTCGTCAACCACGATGGCCAAGTGATTGCGGCTGCTGCGAAAGTCGTGCAGCAGCACGTTAAGGCGCTTGGTTTCGGGAATAAAGACGGCTGGGCGCACCAGGGGGCGCAAGTCTATGGCTGGGTTGGTGATGGACAGCAGCAAGTCTTTTGCCAGCAATATGCCCACAATATTGTCACGGTCGTCTTCGTAGACGGGGAAACGGGAATGGCCCGTTTCTATGATCTCGGGCAGGACTTCAGCCAATGGCTTGCTGATATCCAGCATGTCCATTTTCGAGCGCGGCACCATGATGTCTGCGACCGTCTGGTTGGCGACTTCAAGGGCGCCGGAGATCATGGCGTAGGATTCGCCGTCCAGTACTTGCCGGTCGTGCGCGGCTTCAAGGACTGCCTTGATGCCATCGCGGTCTTCGGGTTCGGAAGGCCTCATGAACGCGGTAAGGCGCTCAAACAAGGATTTTGATGTGGTTTTCGCCGGGCGAGGCTCGGCATCGGGTGAGCTAGGTTCTGACATTGTCCAAGGGACTGGTTATACGGAGGTTTAGCATAACCGAAATTGTGGGTTGGGGTTCTGGGTGTTATTCCCGATAGGGGTCGGCAATACCCATCCGCTCCAGGATCTCGGTTTCCAGCGCTTCCATTTCCTGGGCTTCGTCGGGCTCGATGTGGTCGTAGCCTAGCGCGTGCAACACGCCGTGTACGGTCAGGTGCGCGGCATGGTCAAGCAGTGTTTTTTTCTGTTCTGCCGCTTCACGGTGCAACACGGGAACGCAAAGCACGATATCGCCGCCAGCCGTGCCAAAAGGATCCACGCCGTATTCAAAGGTAAGAACATTCGTGGCGTAGTCGCGTTCGCGGTATTGGCGATTCAACTCCTGGCCTTCCTGCGTATCGACCAGTCGCAGGGTCAGGGCAACGGCGCTAAAGCCTGGATTGGCCGGCTCTTGTGTACCTTCGGCAAGCTGGTGGGCGCGGGCAACGCCGTTTACGGCCTGCTGCACCCAGCGGCGCAAGCGCCAGCGGGGCAGTTCGGGTGCGGGTGTGCCGTACTGGACTGAAAAAGAAAGCTCAGTTGGCATGGTTGTCCGCTTTTTCGTAGGCGTCCACGATGCGTGCCACTAGAGGGTGGCGCACCACGTCGCGACTGGTGAAACGTGTGGTGGCGATGCCTTGTACCGACTCCAGCACGTCGACGGCATGGGTAAGCCCGCTAAGCTGGCCGCGCGGCAGGTCGACTTGTGAAGGGTCGCCGTTGATAACCGCCTTGCTGCCGAAGCCGATGCGGGTCAGGAACATCTTCATTTG
>DATJCP010000402.1:0-1535 GCA_035514715.1 Candidimonas sp. | reverse complement strand
TATGACCTGGGCAATGCCTACGGCCATATCGCCCTGGAGGTCGAAGACGCCTACGACGCCTGTGCCCGCATCAAGCAAAAAGGCGGCAACGTAGTGCGTGAAGCCGGCCCCATGAAGCACGGCCAGACCGTAATCGCCTTTGTGGAAGACCCGGACGGCTACAAGATCGAACTGATCCAGCGTAAAGACCGGGCCGACTAGCGCGTTTTCGGTTCAAGTGTTTACGGCACATGGACGAAGCGGCGCTTGCATAATGGATACTTTAGCGACGTTGCCCGGACAACTGCGCAACAGGAAACTTGCCGAGAAACCCGTAAACACCTTGGTCAAAAATGCTCTAGGCCTTTTTCCGGTCAAATTCGCCTGGCGCAAAATCATCCACCTCGATGATGGCGGCCACTGCCTTTTCGGCCGCTTCCAGCGAGTTGGCTTGTGCATCAGTAATCGCGCCGCTGGCATGAGCCAGCCGCCAGTTCTGCAAGCCTGCATGCTTGATGCGGTCAAGCAAGGGCTGAACTTCGACCACCAGCTCAAAAGCACGCTCTAACTGTTCGACACTAGGGCTGTCATGCCCCTCCCACACGGCGCCAACCAAGCGGTCGCGGGTATCGGAAGGTTCCAACAAAATGTTGGCGCAAAGCGCCGTGGCTTTATCCGACGGCGGTGTCGCCCGCATGCCTGGCGGCAACACCAAGGCACGCAAGACCCATCCGGCGCTGCGCATGGGCAGGTTAAGCAAGACATCGTCCAGGCGCTTTTCAATGGTGGCAAACCCCTGTTGGGCACACCACGCAACCAGCGGCAGATCGGATTCGTGCTGGCCCTCGTCTTGCCAGCGCTTGAGTACGGCAGACAGTAAATACAACTCAGCCAGTACATCACCCAACCGGGCGGACAGCATTTCCTTGCGCTTGAGCGACCCGCCCAAGGTAAACAAGGCAACTTCGGAGACCAGGGCAAACGCGGCCGCGTAACGATTCAGGCTGCGATAATACGGCGCCGCAGCCTTGGTGCCTTTAGGCGCCGCGACAAAACGGCCTGCCGTCCACGCCATGCCGCAGGCCCGAAGCGCGTTCTTGACGCTATGCGCCAGATGCTTCCAGATAACTGCATCGAAGGCATCTTCACCAGCCAATTGATCACTATTGCCCAGCGCCACCACTTCTTTCATCAAATAGGGATGGGCACGGATGGCGCCCTGGCCGAACACGATAAGGCTGCGGGTGAGGATATTGGCCCCTTCCACCGTAATGGCCACCGGCAAGGCTCGGTACAAATTGCCCAGATAATTGCTGGGCCCGTCAATGATCGCCTTGCCAGCATGAATATCCATGGCATCGTTGACCGATTGCCGCATGCGTTCAGTGGCATGCAACTTCATGATGGCCGACACTACAGAAGGCTTGTATCCCAGTTGCAGGCCGGCGCAAGTAAATCGGCGCGCGGCCTCAACCAGGTAAGCATTGCCTGCCAGACGGCCTAGCTTTTCCTGCACCCCCTCGAACTTGCCCACGGGTATGCCGAACTGCGTGCGT
>DATJCP010000401.1:0-4852 GCA_035514715.1 Candidimonas sp. | reverse complement strand
GCGCCGGGCGGGCCGCTTTGCTTGCCGCCTTGCATCCCGAGGCGCATAAATTCTTGTATTTTGTTTCTCGCGGCGACGGTACCAGCGAGTTTTCCGCCAACCTTTTGGATCACAACCGGGCTGTGTCCAAATTCATACTGGGACGTCGTAACTAATGCAAAAGCAGCGTGGTTGTTTTATTACCCTTGAGGGCGTGGATGGTGCTGGAAAAAGCACCCACATCCAGTGGTTGGTTGAAGAGCTACAGCTACGTGGGGTCAAGGTGGTTTCCACCCGAGAACCTGGCGGAACCGCCATGGGCGAGCAGTTGCGGCAACTGGTGCTGACCCAGCCCATGGGCCTGAAAACAGAAACCCTGCTGATGTTCGCGGGCCGCTGCGAACACATAGAAACCGTGATCAAGCCTGCCTTGTCGGCTGGGATATGGGTGGTATGCGACCGCTTCACCGATGCCACTTACGCCTACCAGGGCGGCGGGCGGGAACTGGGCGGCGATTGCATCAATGTGCTGGAACAATGGGTACACGCCGATTTGCAACCGGATTGCACCTGGCTGTTCGACGTGCCCCTGGCCGTGGCGCGCGAGCGCCTGGCACGCAGCCGCGACCTGGACCGCTTCGAAAAGGAAGGCGACGCGTTCTTCGAACGTACCCGCAACGCCTACCATGACCGCATGCGACAACACCCTGAACGCTTTCGTATCGTCGACTCTACCTTGCCCATTGAAACGGTCAGGCGTGACCTTGCCCATCAAATCGGCGAGCTGGTTACACTGCACCAAGCCCGGCAATCAGGTAATCCAGCATGAGCGATTTGGCGCAATTCCTGCCATGGCAAGAACAGCTTGCGACTTCCTGGCTAGGGCAGCGAGAGCGCTTTGCCCATGCCTGGCTGATCCACGGCTTGCCCGGCATAGGCAAGCGTCAGTTCGCGTTGGCCGCGGCGGCCAGCCTGCTATGCGAGGCACCGGTCCATGGCATGGCCTGCGGCCAGTGCGCCGCCTGCCTGTGGCTGGCTAGCGGCAACCACCCCGATCTTCGCCGCATCCGGCCAGAGGCCGTAGCGCTTGAAGAGGGCGCGGGCGCCGCCCGCCCCGACGACGAGAGCGACGCCGCCTCTGCTGCCTCGAAGAAGGCCCCATCCAAGGAAATACGCGTCGACCAGTTGCGAGGGCTAAGCTCTTGGTTCAATACGGCTACGCATCGCGGGGGATGGCGCGTGGCAGTCCTGTATCCCGCACATGCCATGAACAGCATTTCCGCCAACGCCTTGCTCAAGGTGCTCGAAGAGCCGCCTGAGCACACCGTGTTCTTGCTTGTGGCAGACGCGCCTGACCGCCTGCTGCCTACGCTGGTGTCGCGTTGCCGCCGCTTGCCCTTGCCGGTACCCGGCAAGCAAGAAAGCCTGGCCTGGCTGGGCCGGCAGGAAATTGGCCAGGCTGAACAATGGTTGGCGGCCGCCGGCGGTGCACCGCTGCTGGCTAGGCAATTGGCGCAAACAGGCGAGCATCCTTGCCCTGAATGGTTAAGCCAGTTGATTACGCCGCTAGCCCGCAGGCAAACGCCCGATATCGGCCCATTGGCAGATCATTTGGAAAAAGTGTCTGTCGATGTCTGGGTGGACAGCTTGCAGCGCCTTTTCCTGGATTTGCTCTTGGCTGCGTCAGGCGCCCCTGTGCGTTATTTTCCCAGCCTGGAAAAACAGACCCAACTTGCAGCCAAACTAGCCTCAATGGAAAACCTGGCTGAAACTGCCAAATGGCTTGCGCAGCAGCGCGCAGTCGCGGGGCACCCTCTTAATGCCAAACTGTTGCTGCACAGCACTTTGCAACGCGTCGTTTTGGCATGCAGCCCAACGTCGTAGCGCAGGCAAAACCGCTACACTAGGTTTTAACAGCGGCGCAAAACAGCGCACCGCCTTATTTTCAAGACTGATTACAGCAAAAAGCCATTATGTTTGTAGACTCCCATTGCCATCTGGATTTCCCGGAATTGGCCAAGAACTTGCCCGATATCTTAGGCCGCATGGCTCAAAACAAGGTAAGTCATGCGCTGGTCGTCAGTGTCAACCTGCCCAATTGGCCGGGCCTGATGGAGCTGGTGGCGCCGCACGCCAACCTATATGCATCGGTAGGCGTTCATCCCGATTACGAAGACACACCCGAGCCCTCTGTGGATGAGCTGGTCGGCATGACGCAGTCACCCAAGGTTGTCGCCATAGGTGAAACCGGCCTGGACTATTTCCGGCTGTCCGAACCCCTGGAATGGCAGCGCGAGCGTTTTCGCACACATATCCGGGCCAGCCGACGCAGTGGCTTGCCCTTGATCATTCATACGCGGTCAGCCAGCGCCGACACCTTGCGCATCATGAAGGAAGAGGGCGCCGATGAATACGGCGGGGTAATGCATTGCTTTACCGAGTCGTGGGAAGTGGCGCAAGCCGCCATGGAAATGAATTTCTATATTTCATTGTCAGGCATCGTCACCTTCAAAAAAGCAGAGGATTTGCACGAATTGGCCAAGAAACTGCCGCTGGACCGTTTGCTGATAGAAACTGATTCGCCTTATCTTGCTCCCGTTCCACACCGCGGCAAGATGAACGATCCATCAAACGTGATGCATGTCGCAGAGAAAATCGCCGATTTGCGCGGCATACCAGTAGCGGAAGTCGCAGAGCATTCAACAAACAATTTCTTCAATCTTTTCAATAAAATAGAAAGATAAGTTAATCTATACATTTAAAGTATTTTATTTAAAGTAATTTCTTTAATACATCTTATTAAATACTGATTTATAAAGAAATTACAAGCCAGCGGAGCTACGGCCACATGAAGACTGTTTTTACCTTTGCCCCAAAGTTGAGCCGGCTTTGCCTGGGTCTGGCCGGCACGCTGTTATGCGTTACGGCAATGGCGGCCAACCCTTCCGACTGGTGGGTCGATATCGCCAATGACAGGGTTGGCGATGTCAAAACCCTTATGGCCCAAGGTGCGGATCCCAACGAGTTAAGCCCCAAAGGCCAGCCGGCAATCATGCAGGCCATACGCGATGGCGCGTGGGGGGTCTACGAGGTTTTAGCTGCGAATAAAAAAACGTCGCTCAATGCGATCAACATCAATAAGGAAACCCCATTGATGTACTTGGCTGTGCTTGGTGAAACCAAGCGCGCGCAAGACTTGATCCGGCGCGGGGCCATGGTCAACCGCCTGGGTTGGACACCATTGCACTATGCGGCATCGACCGGCAAAGTGGAAACTGCCAAGATGCTCATTGCCAATAAGGCGATTATCGACGCGCCCGCACCGGACGGTACTACAGCGCTTATGATGGCGGCCCATTCAGGTAGCGCTCCCATGGTCCAGTTGTTGCTGGATCACGGGGCGGAAGTGACGACGCGGAATTTGCAGAAGCTGGATGCAGCCGACTGGGCACGGGCTAAAAAGCATACGAAGCTTGCCGCCAAATTGGACGCGCTTACCGACAAAACCTTGAAGCAACGGGCTGCGTTACATCAGCAGAATCAGGCTGGTACCGCTGCCGCTGGCGTCGAAGCCGCATCCGGCGTGAAAACGCTCGACCTGGAAAATGCACAGGATAAAGCGGCTGCACCTGCAACTGACAAAGGGGCTAAGAAGCCAGCGGAACAGCCTTCGTCCAGTTCACGCTACTTTGACTTGGATCGCTTTAACGAGAAGCCCAGCCCATAATCCTTAATTCGCCATGTAAATGGCTTTGCGACTTGCCGGATTCGCATCCTCGATGCGAATCCGGCATTTTCTTTGTTACGCCGGAATGAATTCCGGGCGCAGTATCCCGTGCAGGGCGCTATAAGGAATCAGTAACTCAGGCTGTCCCGACGAATAAGGTGCGATTTCATATGAGTCGTACTTAATCACCAGCCCCTGATCGGTAAAGGCAAAGTTATCGCTTTCCTGGAACGGCCAGATGCGATGATAGGTTGCAGGGTCTTGCTGGGCATCGGGATTGTTGGCCAGCCACTGGTTATGTACATTTTTCAACGCGGCAACATAGGCGGGATGCTTGCCAGGTTCCAGCACATTGGCCAGGCCAAGCACCTTGCCGGTTGTGTTGTCCCAATTCAGGAACTGGGTCGCCGATATCCCATGGGCTCCACCTGTAAGGTATTGCCAAGTGTTCAGCTCAACCACAGTCAGGTGCTTATTGCGATAACGCGTTTTAGCGGCAAGCAAGGCAGAGTCCCGTTGCGCTGCGGTTTTCCAGAAATAATCCTGGTATTCGGCAATGGTAACGTAGGGTGGCGGCTGGTTATTGCCTATGCCTGTCATTGTGGCCAAGGCATGATCCACCAGCTCGGTCAAGCGAGGAATGCCGGGAAACACAATCGAATCCACCTTAAGAGTAGGGCACTCGCCCTCGCACCCGGGTTTCTGGCGTTCCCATTTGACCTCTTGGGTGAATAAGCCTTCTTTACTGGTCTGGTCAGCCGTTTCGACAGGTATCAACGATATATTGGGCGACGGGCCGCTGGCGCAGGCGGCAAGCATGCCGACCGCACCGGCAATTAATGTGGTGCGCAGTAGTTGGTTAATGCTTTTCATCATGCTTATTTAACAGTTTGGGCGTCTTGGCCGAAAAGGATCTTGCGCGAAGCCTCGTCATTTACCGAGGGTATTGTATTAATTTCGTTTGCTTTTTCGTAAGCCCGCTGCGTGGCTGGCCGGGCCTGGATCGCCTCAAACCAGCGCTTTACGTTCGGAAAGTCGTTTAAATCCTGGCCCTGGCGTTCGTGCGGCACGATCCAGGGGTAGCAAGCCATATCGGCAATAGAGTATTCACCTGCAATAAATTCACGATCGGCCAAACGGTGATTC
>DATJCP010000400.1:0-9087 GCA_035514715.1 Candidimonas sp. | reverse complement strand
GGTTCGCGTGCTGGTTCCAGCGGTTCGCTTGAAAATACCGCTGCGGCAGCTGCTGCAGCGGCTGCGCCTTCCAAGGCGGCAAGCACTCCTGCCAAAGCCCGTACGCCCGACACCAGGGGTTCTGCACCGAGCTCGCTGTTGACGAATCCGTATTCACGCTAGGAGGCCATAATGCAACGTTTTTTCCCCGCTTTAGTCGGCCTGGTCATTGTCCTGGCAATTTTGTCGTCTTGCGTGTTTGTCGTTCGCGAGCGCGATGCGGCACTGGTTTTCACCTTGGGTGAAGTGCGCACAACAATTACCGAGCCTGGCTTGTATTTCAAGCTTCCGCCGCCCTTTGAAAATGTAGTGCGCCTGGATAAGCGCTTGCAAACGATCGAAACCAACGATCCAGAGCGCATTCAGACCGCTGAAAAGAAGAACCTGCTGATCGATTCCTTCGTGAAGTGGCGTATTTCCGATCCGCGTTTGTTCTACGTTACCTTTGGCGCCAATGACCGTGCCGCTGTCGAACGCCTGCAGGCGCAGATCCGCGACGCACTTAACGCTTCGGTCAACAAGCGCACCGTGAAGGAAGTTGTTTCCAACGAACGCGACACCATCATGAAAGAAATCCTGACCACGGTCGAGGCGCGCGCCAAGCCGTTGGGTGTTGATGTTGTCGACGTACGTTTGCGTCGCATTGACTTTGTGCCGGAAATTTCCGAATCGGTTTATCGCCGTATGGAAGCCGAGCGCAAGCAAGAAGCCAACCGCTTGCGTGCTACAGGTTTTGCCGATAGCGAAACCATCCGTGCGCAGGCTGACCGCGAACGCCAAGAGCTTTTGGCCAAGGCGTATGCTGAAGCGCAAGGCATCAAGGGGCAGGGCGAAGCCAAGGCAGCGGCAATTTATGCCCAAGCCTATGGCAAGAACCCCGAGTTCTACAGCTTGTACAAGAGCCTGGAAGGCTACAAAGCCGCCTTCTCGGGTGCCAATGACACGCTGGTCCTAAGTCCCAAGTCTGATTTCTTCAAGTTCTGGAATTCAGCTGACGGCAAGCAGCCGGCTACGCCCTAAGCGCGGCCAGGTGTAGAAAGCATCAATAAACCGGCGGGCGACCGCCGGTTTCCTTATTCGGTACTATCGTTTATACTATCGCGTAAGTTTTGTTTACCTTTTTACCGCAAGCGACTTGGCGGGCTTACGCCCCAAGTCGCTTTTTGTTTGACTGTGCTTTTTGCAATGGTATTTTTCAGGACTGGATGATGTCCCATTGGTTGTTGCCGGAAAGTCTGGCCGATATCTTGCCCGCCGAAGCCCGCCGTATTGAAGAGTTGCGGCGCAATTTGCTGGATCTGTATCGTACATACGGTTTCGAGCTAGTTGCTCCGCCTTTGGTCGAATACATTGATTCGCTGCTCTCGGGTACCGGCGGCGCGCTCAATCTGCGTACTTGCAAGCTGGTTGACCAGCTTTCAGGGCGCACACTGGGTGTACGCGCCGACATGACACCGCAAGTGTCGCGTATCGATGCGCATTTGCTGAATCGCGAAGGCGTTACCCGTTTGTGCTATTGTGGTTCGGTATTGCATGCCAGGCCGGCTGGCCTGTTGTCCGATCGTGAACTGCTGCAAATCGGCGCCGAAATATTCGGTCATGCAGGGGTCGAGGCCGACATCCAAATCCTGGAACTCGCGCTGGAAAGCGTAAAGCGCGCCGGCGTTATGCAAGCGCGGCTGGATTTGAATCATCCCGGCGTGGTGCGGGCTATTGTTGAATCGGATCCGGCGCTTGAAGGCGCTGCCGACGACATATCCGAATTGCTCAGCACCAAAGATATTCCCGCCCTTGCCGTCATGGCAGGGCAATGGCCGGGCGTAAGGCAGGCCACGGTTCAAGCATTGCTGGATCTGGCTACGTTGTATGGCGGTACTGAAGTCATTGAACGAGCTCGTAAGGTGTTGCCAGCGTTGCCGGGCTTGATTGCTGCGCTCGATGACCTGGAAACCCTGGTTCGCGCTTTGCCGACCTATGAGTTCAGTATTGACCTGGCCGATATGGGTAGTGGCTATGGTTACCATTCAGGCGTAGTATTTTCCATTTACGCAGAAGGGTGGCACGACGCGCTGGTCAAGGGCGGGCGCTACGATGGTGTGGGCAAGGCTTTTGGCCGTTCCCGGCCGGCTACCGGCTTCAGTCTTGATTTGCGCAAGCTCTCGTCGGGTTTGCCGCCAGCTCAAGCCGCCAAGGCTATACGCGCCCCTTGGGGCACCGATGCGGCGCTGGTGGCCGCTGTGAAAGGCTTGCGCGATGCCGGCGAGATCGTGGTTCAGGTCTTGCCAGGGCAGGCGCATCGCCTGGACGAATTTACCGTTACTCGAGAAGTGGTTCTGGATAACGGGGCATGGAAGGTGAGGGCGATTCAGTAATCCGCCTGGTCGGATAGCTATATCGTATGGTTTAAACCTACTTTGGCCTTGTGTTGTCTTGGGTCGAAGCTTTTTTGATACGTAACATGAGCAAGAACATTGTTGTTATCGGCACCCAGTGGGGTGACGAAGGTAAGGGAAAGATTGTTGACTGGCTGGCTGAATCCGCACAGGGCGTGGTTCGCTTTCAAGGCGGTCATAATGCGGGGCATACGCTCTGGATCAACGGCAAGAAAACGATTCTTCGCCTGATTCCATCCGGCATCATGCATCCGCACGTCACTTGCTATATCGGCAACGGGGTGGTGTTGTCGCCCGAAGCGCTGCTGAAAGAAATCGGCGAGCTCGAAGAAATCGGCCTGGACGTGCGTTCGCGCCTGCAGGTGTCGCCTGCCTGCCCGTTGATTCTTCCTTATCACGTCGCGCTTGATCAGGCGCGCGAAGCGCGCAAGGGCGAGGGCAAGATCGGGACTACGGGCCGCGGTATCGGGCCAGCCTACGAAGACAAGGTTGGCCGTCGGGCACTACGTGTGCAAGACCTTTACGACCCAGCCATTTTTGATGAAAAGCTGGCCGAGGTTCTTGATTTTCACAACTTCGTGCTAACCCAGTACCTGGGTGGCAAGGCCGTTTCGGCCAATGAAGTGCGTGATCAGGCAATGGCGCTGGCGCCGGCGTTGGCTCCTATGGTGGCCGATGTGTCCAACAACTTGCATATTGCCCAGAAGACAGGGCAGAAGTTGTTGTTTGAAGGCGCTCAAGGGGCCTTGCTGGATATCGATCACGGTACCTATCCGTTTGTGACCAGCAGCAATTGCGTCTCTGGTGCGGCGTCTGCGGGTGCCGGTGTGGGTCCTCAGTCGCTCGATTACGTGTTGGGTATTGCCAAGGCCTACACCACGCGTGTTGGTTCGGGTCCATTCCCAACCGAGTTGCTGGACGACACAGGCGCGCGTTTAGCCACCGTAGGTAAGGAATTCGGCTCGGTTACAGGCCGTCCGCGTCGCTGCGGCTGGTTTGACGGCGCCGCCATGAAGCGTTCGGTCATGATCAACGGCATCTCGGGGCTGTGCATTACCAAGCTCGACGTGCTTGACGGTGTCGAGCAAATCAAGATCGGGGTGGGCTACCGCTATAAGGGCAAGTTCCTGGATGTTCTGCCCTACGGCGCACATGCCGCAGCAGAAGCCGAGCCCGTGCTGGAAGAAATGGCTGGCTGGACCGAGTCCACCGTTGGTGTTACCGACTACGACAAGTTGCCGGTCAACGCCCGCCGCTACCTGGAGCGTATCTCCGAGGTGTGCGACGTAGCCATCGACATGGTTTCGACCGGCCCTGACCGCCTGGAAACCATTGTGTTGCGCCATCCTTTCAAGGGATAAAAGGCTTTCATTTCCGGTCAGGGCCGGTGGCTGCGGCCGTTTTTGCAGTGTCTTGACTGGTTTTGCGGGTAAGTAGCAACAAAAAGCCCCGGATTCCTCAATGAATCCGGGGTTTTGCAATTTCGTCCTTTCCGCCAATTGCTGGCGGGTTTATCATTATGGACTTTCAAGAATACAGATCACGGGGACCATTGCCTTATGAACAATCCAAGCACTGATCGCGACCATTGGGTTAGCTGGGATCAATACAATTCCCTTATCGAGCGCCTTACCCTTAATGTTCATGAGTCAGGCTGGCAGTTCGACAAAATCCTATGTCTGGCCCGTGGCGGTGTTCGCGTAGGTGATGTCATGTCGCGTATTTACGACGTGCCGCTGGGTATTCTGGCCACCAGTAGCTATCGCGAGGCAGCGGGTACGCAGCAGGGGCAGCTTGATATTGCTCAGTTCATCACCATTACTCGGGGTACACTGGATGGCCGGGTGTTGCTTGTCGACGATATGGTAGATACTGGTATGACTTTTGGTCGCGTGCGCGATCACTTGCTTGCCCAGTTTCCGGCTATTACCGAACTTAGAACCGCGGTCTTGTGGTGGAAGGGGCATTCCAAGGCAATTCCTGATTATTTTGTCGAAAAGCTGCCGACCAATCCCTGGATACATCAGCCTTTTGAAGATTACGATAGTATTCGCCCCCATCAGCTCGAGGCCTGGGTACGCAAGGGCGTTCGTAGTTAATAAATCGTTCCATGCGCGTTCTGCGTAAGGGCGATATCCTGTTAATGGCTTAGGTGCAGCCCGTGAATACTGTTTTCGTGGTAAACTCCTAGGTTGTCGTTAATACCCACTAATTTATTACTTGCAAGGCTTAAGATTACATGCCTATCGTTCGTCTGAAAGAAAACGAGCCGTTTGAAGCCGCATTGCGCCGCTTTAAGCGCACCATCGAAAAAATCGGTCTTTTGACTGAATTGCGCGCGCGCGAATTTTACGAAAAGCCTACAGCTGAACGCAAGCGCAAGCATGCTGCCGCCGTTAAGCGTCATTACAAACGCATCCGCAGCCAACAACTGCCTCCGCGTCTGTATTGATTGATACCTGAATCATTTGTTCAGGATCTCCTCGCCCGAATAGATGTTGTTGACGTCGTCGGGCGATACGTACAGCTGCGCAAGGGTGGGGCCAATTTACTTGGCCTTTGCCCGTTTCATAACGAAAAAAGTCCTTCCTTCACAGTAAGCCCCACCAAGCAGTTTTATCATTGCTTTGGTTGCGGAGCGCATGGCAGCGCCATTACCTTCCTGATCGAGCATACTGGAGCCAGTTTTCCGGAGGCTGTTCGCAGTCTAGCGGCAAATGCCGGTATGACCGTGCCGGAAGAACCGCGCAGTCCCAGGCAGCGTGCCGCCGATAAGGTCCGCAAAGACGAAGTTTCGCGCCAGCAGCAAATATTGGATATGGCTCAGGCGCACTATGTGCGCGAGCTCAAGGGCTCCAAGGGCGCCATCCATTATTTGAAGCAGCGCGGTTTGTCTGGCGAAACTGCAGCCCGCTTCGGGTTGGGCTGGTCGGGTACCGACAGGCGCGGTTTGTCTGCTGTGTTCACTCAGTACGACGATCCTTTGCTGGTCGAGTCGGGGCTAGTGATCGAGGCCGAGGACGGCCGCCGTTATGACCGCTTTCGCGAGCGGATCATGTTTCCCATACGCAATCAGCGGGGAAACCTGATCGGCTTTGGCGGGCGCATTATTGGCAAGGGCGAACCCAAGTACCTGAATTCGCCCGAGACCTCCCTGTTTTCCAAAGGGCATGAGCTTTACGGCTTATGGGAAGGGCGTGCCGGTATTCGCAGTGAAGGCTATGTGCTGGTGGTCGAGGGCTATATGGACGTGGTCGGGCTTGCGCAGCATGGCCTGCCCAATGCTGTGGCAACCCTTGGTACGTCCACTACGCCTTCGCACATACAGAAGCTGCTGCGCGCAAGCAACAAGATTGTGTTCAGCTTCGACGGTGACAAAGCGGGTAGAAGGGCGGCCTGGCGCGCCTTGAATACCTGCCTGCCGTTGGTGCGCGACGACGTATCGATGCGGTTTTTGTTTTTGCCCGCGGACCACGATCCTGATTCCTATATACGGGAGTACGGGACTGAGGCTTTCAAGGCAACGGCGGCCGAAGCGATTCCATTGTCGCGATTTATGCTCGATGAGCTTGCTTCGCGTCATGCCATGCATGAAGCCGAAGGTCGGGCAGCCTGCGTGCACGAAGCCAAGCCCTTGCTTGTAGCGCTTCCGGAAGGAACGCTGCGGGTCCAGATAGAGCGCGAGTTTGCGAAGCTGGTATTGCTTACGCCGGAAGAGCTTGGTCAGATGCTGGCTGAGGTGCCCGTGCCAGCGCCGCCGGAACCGGCTGGGAACAGGCCGACACCAGCACGCGCCGACGCGCCGCGAATGGCGGACGGTGATGAACCGCCTGGCTTCATGGATGCGCCCGTATTCGACCCGGATGACTATGGGGATGACGCGGGGTATGGATACGAGCCGTACCATGGTGGCGATGCGCATCCTGAGCCATTTGTCCGCAAGAAGCAGCCGGCAGCGGGAGGGCGGTCATTTGGCAAGGCGCGTAGCGTTACGCCTATGGCCAAGCGTTTGTTGCGTCTATTGCTGACACATCCTGAGTTGGTTTCCAGTTTAGGCGATCAGCAGCTTGAAATTCTTGAACAAGGCCCCCATCTAGTCCTTGTACGAGATCTTATTGCACTGGCCAATGCAAGCGGTGCCCGGCATGCGGGTGCGTTATTGCAGGCTGCCGAGCCCGGTTCGGATCTGGAAGGCGTGTTGGCCTCCATTAGTCCAGAGCTGTTGGCGCAGGAAGATTTGCCCGATCCGCAAGCAGAATGGAGCGATGCCATGCGACGCATAGAGCTCGAAGCCATTAAAGCCGAACAGTCGGCATTGGTTGGGGCGGGTTTGAAAGACGAGGTTTCTCGAAAGAGGTATCACGAATTGACGCGCCGGATTGCACTGCTAAATAGTGCGTCTTCGCGTTGAGTGCTGTAAAATAGAGAGTTTTCGCAACGCCTAGGCATATATTTGCGTAACAATGGTGTTTAGAACCGGCTAGCCCCCTTTGCCTTGCAACGAACTACGTCAAGGAATCTTATATACGGGCTGCTTTGGTCGGCATCAGCGTTATCAGCATCATATGCTCATTCTTTGCGGTAAGTGTTTTGCCCCTGCAACACTCGTTGGCCTATAGCTGACCGAGTGATTTTGCGTCTACGGAAGCGACTATGACCCAAGTTACTGGTAAAACCACCCTGGCAGCTGAAGAAGCTGTGAAAAAAACAAAAACTGTCGGCGCGACTAAAAGCGTAGCCAAAACGGCAGTCAAAGTTGAGGATGGTGTTGCGGCAGAGAAAAAGCCTGCTGCAAAAACTGCCGCTAAAAAAGCGCCGGCCAAGAAAGCTGTCGCCAAGACTGCAGCCAAAAAGGCTACGGCAGAGGCAGGCGCTGAGCCCAAGAAAGCGCGTGCCGTGCCCTCGGGGCGCCGTCCTGGCCGTCCTGCCAAGAACGCCAATAACGATTCGGCCGACTTCAACGACGACGATTCCGGCGATGCAGAAGTCATCCCCGAACTCAAGCCGCTGCCCAAGCGCGGCGGCAAGCGCGGTAAAGGCGACAAAGACGTCCCCACGCGCAACCAGATGACGCCCGAAGAGCAAGAAGCTCGCCGCAACCGCCTGAAAGTGCTGATCAAGCTGGGCAAGGATCGCGGCTACCTTACTTACGGCGAAATCAACGATCACCTGCCCGACGACTTGGTCGATGCTGAAGCCATTGATGGCATTATCAGCACGTTCAGCGACATGGGTATCTCGGTGTACGACCAGGCTCCTGATGCTGACGCGTTGCTCATGAGCGACAACGCGCCGGTCGCTACCAGCGACGACGACGTTGAAGACGAAGCCGAAGCCGCGCTGACCACGGTTGATTCCGATTTTGGCCGCACCACCGATCCCGTGCGTATGTATATGCGCGAAATGGGTACGGTTGAGCTGTTGACCCGTGAAGGCGAAATTGAAATCGCCAAGCGCATCGAAGATGGCCTCAAGCACATGGTCATGGCGATTGCCGCTTGCCCGACTACCGTTAATGAAATCCTGCAGTACGTGCAGCGCGTTCGCGACGGTGCGGCGCAAATCGATGAAGTCGTAGACGGCCTGATTGACCAGGAAGGCGAAGAGTACGCCGGCGCTGGCGTATCGGTCGACAACGACGAAAATGAAGATGGGCCTGCTGGCGGCATGAGCAGCAAGCAGCTTGAATACTTGCGCACTACAGCGCTCAAGAAGTTCGAAACCATCGGCGTTTGGTTCGATAAAATGCGCAAGGCATTCGAGCGCGACGGTTATCAGGCCCAGGAATATGCCCAGGCCCAGGAAGCTATCCTGAACGAACTGATAGGCATACGCTTTACGGCTAAGATGGTCGAAAAGCTGGCCGACACCTTGCGCGAGCAAGTGGGCGAAGTTCGCAAACTCGAACGTGCGGTTCTGCACGCTTGTGTAGACCGCGCCGGCATGCCGCGTGCTTACTTCATCAAGGTTTTCCCCGGCAACGAAACCAATCTCGACTGGGTATTGGGCGAAGTCGCGGGCGGCCACGCCTATTCGGAAACCCTTGAACGCCACATTCCGGCAGTTCAGGAGATCCAGCAAAAGCTGATCGACCTGCAAACCGCTGTTGTCTTGCCGCTTAAAGACCTCAAAGACGTCAACAAGCGTATGGCAACCGGTGAAGCCAAGGCCCGCAAGGCCAAGCGCGAAATGACTGAAGCCAACTTGCGTCTGGTTATTTCGATTGCCAAGAAGTACACCAACCGTGGCTTGCAATTTCTTGACTTGATCCAGGAAGGCAACATCGGCCTAATGAAGGCGGTAGACAAATTCGAATACCGTCGCGGCTACAAGTTCTCCACCTATGCTACATGGTGGATCCGCCAGGCAATTACGCGTTCCATCGCCGACCAGGCGCGCACGATTCGTATTCCGGTGCACATGATTGAAACGATCAACAAAATGAATCGTATCAATCGCCAAATCCTGCAGGAAACCGGCGCCGAGCCAGATCCCGCAACATTGGCGCAAAAAATGGACATGCCGGAAGACAAAGTCCGAAAAATCCTTAAGATCGCTAAAGAACCGATCTCGATGGAAACGCCTATTGGCGACGATGACGACTCTCATTTGGGTGACTTCATCGAGGATACAGGCACCTTGTCGCCATCCGAAT
>DATJCP010000399.1:0-3742 GCA_035514715.1 Candidimonas sp. | reverse complement strand
CTGGCAGCCATTGAAGTGTCCAACACTCCTCAGTTATAAATTTTGCTAAAGGATTGACCATGTCTCAGGCCCCTGTCGGTATACCCATGATGCACAAGGTGTCGGTCAGGACCACATTCGGCCTGGATTCCGACCTGGAGGTTCCCGCTTTTATCGAGCGTGACGAACATGTGCCGGAAATCGATGATGTATACCGGTTCAATCATGACGTGACCCTGGCCATTCTGGCTGGTTTTGCGCGCAACCGGCGCGTGATGGTGCAAGGCATGCACGGCACGGGGAAGTCCACCCATATCGAGCAGATAGCCGCCCGCTTGAACTGGCCGTGCGTACGGGTGAATCTGGACGGGCATATCAGCCGCCTGGACTTGGTGGGCAAAGACGCCATCGTGGTGCGCGACGGTTTGCAAGTCACCGAGTTCCAGGAAGGCATAGTTCCTTGGGCCTTGCAGCGGCCCGTAGCCTTGATTTTCGACGAGTACGACGCGGGGCGTCCGGACGTCATGTTCGTGATCCAGCGCATCCTCGAGCGCGAGGGGAATTTCACGCTGCTGGACCAGAACCGGGTGATACAGCCCAATCCGAATTTTCGCCTTTTCGCCACGTCCAACACGATAGGCTTAGGCAATTTGAACGGCCTTTATCACGGCACCCAAATGCTCAACCATGCGCAGATGGATCGCTGGAATATCGTTGCTACCTTGAACTACCTTAGTCCTGAAGACGAACTGGGCATTGTTCTGGCGCGAGTCCCTGAACTGGACACCGAGCGCGGACGGCGCCTGGTCCAGGCCATGGTCAGCCTGGCCAATTTGACACGGAAGGGATTCGAGGCGGGCGACCTGTCGACCTTGATGTCGCCTCGCACAGTGATTACCTGGGCCGAGAACTGCCAGATTTTTGCGGATGTCGCGCTGGCTTTCCGGTTGTCCTTCCTGAATAAATGTGAAGAGGTGGAGCGCGCGACCGTGGCTGAATACTATCAGCGCAGCTTCGATCAGGAGCTGCTTGAATCCAGTCTCCAGGCCTTGCGCTAGCCTGCCATGGGCGATATTCAGCAACGCACTCGTTATCAGCAAAGGGCCGAGGAGTTATCCGCGGTTGTCTTGCGGGCGCTTACCGGCAATGCTCAGTTGCATTTCGAAGGTGGGCAGTTGTATGACAGCAAGCGGCGGGTGCCGGCTCATGCGCCGCATCTGCAATTACGGCCTGGTATCGATTCCCTGGCATCGTATCGGGGCGTGGCCGATGGCCAGGCTTTGCGCCTGTTGTTATCCGACGCGGCCGAGCATGAAAAACGGATGCCGGATCTGCCCGTCGAGCGGCTGATATTCGAGTGGCTGGAGCAGTTGCGGGTGGAATCCCTGGCCCCGGAATCATTGCCGGGGGTAAGGCACAACTTGATATCGCGCTACCAAACCTGGTCGGATGCTTTTCTTGCATCTGGTGCGACCGAGACCAGCCTGGGCATACTGTTGTTTGCGTTCTCGCAAATCACCTGGAGCCGATTGATGGCGCACGAGCTGCCCGAGCATGTGCAGGATTTGCTGGAGCCGACGAGGGCGGCATTGGCGCCGGCCTTGGGCGAGGCGTTTGCGGGGATTCGGCGCTGTCGCCATGACCAGGCTGCTTTTGCCCAGTACGCTTTGCAGATAGCTCGCGATATCGGCGAGCGGGTGCAAAGCGAATATGAAGACAGCCCTGAAACGGCCAATGCCAGGCGCGGTGCTTTCACCCTGTCGCTGGATTTCGAGCAAGACGAAAGCGATGGCTTTGCTACTGTTCATAGCGGCGATAGCGCGGCATTCATCGCGTCTCAAGGCCAGTATCGTGTATTTACCAGCCAGTATGATCAGGAACTCCAGGCGGCAAGCCTGGTGCGTAAAGCCTTGCTGCTGGAGTACCGCGAGCAGCTGGACAAGCTCCTGGCCAAGCAGGGGGTAAACGTTGCCAAGCTTTCACGCGCATTGCGGGTATTGCTGGCGCAGCCGCAGCGCGATGGCTGGCGTTTCGGGGAAGAAGAAGGTGTGATCGACGGGCGCCGCCTGGCGCAGTTGATCAGCTCACCCGGCGAGCGCCGCTTGTTTCGTCGAGATCAGTTCAAGCCGGTATCGAATTGCACAGTCAGCTTTCTGGTCGATTGCTCCGGGTCCATGAAGCAATACAGCACAACGCTAACGTTGATGCTGGATATCTTCATGCGGGCATTGGAGCAGGCCGGCGTTGGCACGGAAATTCTTGGGTTTACGACATTGGCCTGGAATGGTGGACGAGCCAGGCGGGATTGGTTCGCACAAGGCCGGCCAGCCATGCCGGGACGCTTGAACGAAGCCTGCCATCTGGTGTTCAAAGATGTAGATACATCATGGAGACAAGCACGCTCGCAAATTGTGGCATTGATGAAAGCCGATCTGTTCAAAGAAGGTATGGATGGCGAGGCGGTGCAATGGGCCAGCCAGCGCTTGCTGGGGCGTGATTATGAGCGCCGTATCCTGGTTGTGCTGTCGGATGGTTGTCCGATGGATAGCGCCACCAACCTGGCCAATGATGCGTTTTACCTAGACAACCATTTGAAGACGGTCGTGCGGCAGTACGGGCAGCAAGGGGTGGAGATTATCGGCTTGGGGGTGGGGCTGGACCTGAGCCCCTATTACTTGCGCTCTATGGCCGTTGACCTGTCCGACGGACTGGATAACGCCGTGTTCGATGAGTTCCTGTACCTGCTAAGCGGACGCCGCAGGCGCTAGATCCTGGCCTTGGGCCTGAACTGCTGTGACCGCAATCACCTTGTATATGTCCTGGGCGCTGCAGCCTCTGGATAGGTCGTTGGCGGGCTTGTTCAGGCCTTGCAGCAATGGGCCGATGGCGCTTGCGCCACCCAGCCTTTCGGTTAGTTTGTAGCCTATATTGGCGGCATCCAGATTTGGAAATATCAATACGTTGGCACGGCCTTGCAGCGCGGAGCCTGGCGTTTTCCGGGCAGCGATTTCCGGCACGATAGCCGCATCAAGCTGGATTTCACCGGTAATTGCCAGTTCGGGGCGCTGGGCGCGTACCCGTTCGGTGGCATGGCGGACTTTATCCACTTTGGGATGATGGGCGCTGCCGTTGGTGGAAAATGACAACATGGCAAGCTTTGGGTCTTCGTCCAGCAACTGGCTGGCGCTGGTTGCCGCTGCAAGCGCGATTTCAGCGAGCTCTTCTTCGTTGGGGTCGATGACAAGACCGCAATCGGAAAAAATCATAGCCCGGGTATTGGTGTGGAAGGGCTTTTCCCTGAGCATCAGGAAAAAGCTTGATACGAGTTTGGTTCCGGGGCGGGTGCCGATGATTTGAATGGCATTGCGCACCACCTCGGCTGTCGTAAGGACTGCGCCGGCGACTGAGCCGTCTGCATGGCCCTGGCGGACCATCAGCATGGCGAATGTCAGCGGCTGCAAAATAGCCAGCCCTGCCTGTTCCGGTGTCATGCCGCGCTTCTGGCGCAATTCCAGCAGGGTTTGCTGGAATTGCGGCGCCAGAGGGGAACTGCGCGGGTCGACTAGTTCAATGCCTGCCAGACTGCATCCGTGTTCCTGTGCCGCGAGGCTTATTTTCTGGTTGTCGCCAACCAGAATAATATGCGCAATGTTCTCGTCGGCGGCTTGTCGAGCCGCCTTCAAGACGCGAGGGTCTTCACCCTCGCAGAGCACAATGCGTTGGGGCGCCAGGCTTGCCCGGTCCAGGATGCGATCCAGCAGAT
>DATJCP010000398.1:0-2589 GCA_035514715.1 Candidimonas sp. | reverse complement strand
GGGATCCGGTAAGTCAACCTTGATTAAAACCGTGAATGGGCTTGAACCCTTTCAGCAGGGTGAAATCTTGGTTGACGGTATTTCAGTCGGTGCGCGCGATACCGACCTGCCAAAATTGCGTGCGCGTATCGGCATGGTGTTTCAAAGTTTCGAGCTGTTTCCCCATTTGTCGGTAATGCAAAACTTGGTGCTGGCCCAGATGAAAGTCTTGAAGCGCGGTCAAGATGAAGCAAACGCCAGGGCGGCGTCCTTGCTGGATCGTGTCGGATTGCGGGCGCATCAAGATAAATTCCCGGGCCAGTTATCAGGCGGGCAGCAGCAACGGGTCGCTATTGCTCGGGCGCTAGCCATGGATCCCATCGCCATGCTGTTCGACGAGCCTACTTCGGCGCTTGATCCCGAAATGGTCAATGAAGTGCTGGACGTCATGGTCGACCTTGCCCGCGAAGGCATGACCATGATGGTGGTCACCCACGAAATGGGTTTTGCGCGCAAGGTTGCCGACCGTGTGATTTTCATGGACGTAGGCAAAATTGTCGAAGATTGCGGCAGTGAAGAGTTCTTCGGCAGCATAGAGTCGCGTTCCGAGCGCGCCCGCCAGTTCTTGTCCAAGATTCTTCACCACTAAGGGCCGGCAATGGATAGCGCATATTCAGGCAAGTTTCTAGGGGTCTTGGGTGGGATGGGCCCCATGGCTGGCGCAGCGTTCATGGCTCGTCTTACCGCCTTGACCCAGGCCGAGTCCGAGCAGCAGCATATCCCCGCCATATTATGGAGCGACCCGCGAGTACCGGATCGCCCGTCGGGGTATTTGGGCAACGGTCCAGATCCTTTACCCTGGATGCAAAACGGCTTGAGACATCTTGAACAAGCCGGCGCACAGGCCATTGTTGTGCCCTGCAATACAGCCCACCTTTGGTACGAGCAGTTTGCCGCTACCGTGTCTGTTCCCGTCTTGCATATTGTGCAGGCCGTTATCGATGATTTGCGGCGTAATGGCATCCATCGGGGCCGTATCGGCTTGCTGGGAACGGCAGTTACTTTGAAGCTGGAGCTTTATCAGCGCATGCTGCAGGCCAATGGCTACGAGTGTGTAACGCTTACCGATGACGAATTGGCCAGTCATTGCACGACAGCTATCCTGCAGGTTAAGGCGAATCGGCTGGCCGATGCCTATTCGCCGGCGCAACGCTGCATCGATTTGCTGGGTCAGCAAGGCGTCGATGCCATCGTCCTGGGCTGCACCGAATTGCCGTTGGCCGTGCCGCACGAAGTCAGGCAGAGCCTGGGCGTTGTCATCACCGACTCGATAGACGCCCTGGCGCTGGCGGCCATCGATTGGCATGCAGGCTGACTTGCGGTAATCTAGTGGATTGCCACTTTGTTCTTTACCGGAATTTTTTCAGGATCATGGACTCGTACACTCTTCCTTACACCTTTTCGCAGCGCGCCCAAAAACTCACCAGCTCAACGATTCGCGAGATTCTGAAAGTCACTGAACGGCCCGAAATCATTTCGTTTGCTGGCGGCTTGCCTGCGCCTAAAGGGTTTCCGGTAGACATCATCAATGCGGCATTTGATCGGGTATTGGAAAAGAACGGTAAATCGGCTTTGCAATACGGCCCCACCGAAGGCTATGCGCCGCTGCGCGCCTGGGTCGCTGAAGATTTGAAGCGCGTGGGCGCCGATGTCTCGCCAGACGAAGTGCTTATTGTGTCCGGCTCGCAGCAGGCGCTCGATATGCTGGGCAAGCTGTTCATCGATCCAGGTAGCAATGTGCTGGTCGAAGCCCCCAGCTATCTTGGCGCATTGCAGTCGTTTTCCTTGTTCGAGCCCAACTACGTCGCGGTTCCTACCGATGACGGCGGCCTGATTCCCGAAAGCCTGACCGACGAACGCACCGCCGGCGCCCGTTTTATCTATGTTCTGCCCAACTTCCAGAACCCTACCGGTCTGACGCTTAATCTAGAGCGCCGCAAGGCGTTGGTCGAGCGCTGTGCCGCCGCACAAGTGCCCATCATTGAAGATGATCCCTATGGCGACTTGCGCTACGCGGGTGAACCACAGCCTGGCTTGTTGGGCCTGGGCCGTGCCGTAGGCGCAACTGTTATCCGTCTTGGCACTTTTTCCAAGGTGCTGGCTCCGGGTCTGCGCTTGGGCTACATCGTTGCGCCCAAGCCAATTATTTCCAAGCTGGTTCAAATCAAGCAGGCTACCGATCTGCACACGGCCACGCTGACCCAGATGGCGGTGTACGAAACAGTAAAAGATGGCTTCCTGACTACGCACTTGCCCATGGTGCGCGATTTGTACAAGGAACAGTGCGGCTATATGCTCGAAGCCATGGACGAGCATTTTCCTGATACAGCCACCTGGACACGGCCCGAGGGCGGGATGTTCATCTGGGTGACCTTACCGGCCCATATCGACGGCACCAAGCTATTGGCGCGCGCTATTGAACAGAATGTGGCGTTTGTGCCGGGTGCACCGTTCTACGCCGGAGCCGAGCCGCAAACCAACACCTTGCGCTTAAGCTTCGTTACCGTATCCGAAGAGAAAATCCGCGAAGGCATTGCCATACTGGGCAAG
>DATJCP010000397.1:0-5727 GCA_035514715.1 Candidimonas sp. | reverse complement strand
AGTAGTGGGTTTGCACCAAGCGAGTATTCAAGCAGCCAACCGGCAGGCGAGGCTGCGGCGACTTGGGCGCCTGCTGAAAACGCCAGGGCGCCGGTCCAAAGATGGGGTGCAAGTCTCAGATTCCAGGCCGAAGCAATGGCTCCAATGCGCATTGCTTCAGTGATCCCGCCGCAGATGGCTAGATCGGGCTGAAAAATGTCGGCAGCGCGAAGTTCTGCGAGGTCGCGGAAGTCAAAGCGGTTGAATTCACTTTCGCCTGTAGCGATAGGTATCGCCGTTGAAGCGCGTACTTCAGCCATCCCTCGTTTGTCGTCTGCTGTGACTGGTTCTTCGAACCACATAAGGTTCTGGTCCTCGACCAGTCGGCAAAAGCGTTTTGCTTCAGCGACGTTATAAGTACCATGCGCGTCGCAAGCAATGCCTATATCGGGGCCTAATGCTTCGCGGGCGGCCCGCACTCGCTTGGCAGAGTTGATAGGATCACCGTCAATGACGCCTACGCGCATCTTGACTGCTTTAAAGCCGCCGCGTTCGACATACCCCAGTAATTGTTTGCCTATATTGTCTGCGTCGGCCCAGCCCCCCGAAGCATAGGCAGGCAGTTTTTCCGCTTTGCGGCCGCCAAGCAAACGCCATACCGGTGCATTCAGGTGCTTGCCGAGCAGGTCCCACAATGCCAAGTCGATCCCGCTGATAGCCGACACGGAAATCCCCCGGCGACCCAGAATCGGAAATACATGCCCTAAATTGAGAGCATAGTGAGCCCGGCTGCCGTTATACATCAGCTCCCATAGCCGGTTGATGTCGCGCGGATCTTCGCCGACCAGCAAGGGACCGAATTTTTGATTTATCAGTGAGACCAGGGCGCGGCAGTTGCCTTCGCTGCCAACTTCTTCCTTGGCTTCGCCGTGCCCGACCAATCCGCAGGCGGTTTCGATGCGGACTAGAACGGTATCGAATGAGGCTATGCGGCCGAAATCAGATACGTGCTGCTGCTCGTAGGGAATGGGAACATGAAGCCAACGGGCTTCTATGCTTTTGATTTTCATGTGCGTCCTATATGAGAAAGGCGGGTAAGAATGTCTGCTTTGGCTTCGGCGTTTACGAGGTGCTGCGGCAGTTGCCCTGCGACCAGAGCAAGTGTCTGCTCTGCTGCAACACGGCCCATGCGTTGCATGCTTTCGTCTGTTATTCCAGCAAGATGCGCCGAAAGAATGACGTTGGGCAGCGTTCGCAGAGGAGAGTTGTCAGGCAGCGGCTGTTGCTCGAACACATCAAGAGCCGCGCCAGCCAAGCGCTGCTCGCTGAGCGCCTCGATAAGAGCCGATTCGTCTATGACAGGCCCCCGAGAAACATTGATCAGGAAAGCTTGTGGCTTCATTTGCGCTATGCGAGCTGCATTGACCAGGCCCCGGGTGCTGTCATTCAAAGGGCAGGCCAGCACAATGACATCTGCCAGAGGAAAGATTTCATCAAGTGTCACAGCCGTTATATAAGGTGGCATCGGCGCGCTGCTGTGCCGAACTCCCACGACACGCATGCGCAATCCTTGACTGCATATGCGGGCCAGTTCGGTGCCGATGGCGCCAACCCCAATAATTCCAATGACCTTTTCAGCCGCTTCCGTACTTTCGTCGGCAAGTTTTCGCGCGCTGCCCCAACTCTGGTTTCGCAGGGTGTGGTCAATGCGATTCAGGCGATGCATTAAAGTAATCATCTGCCCAACAACGTACTCGGCAACCGATATGGCATTCGCCTTGGGCACGTTCGCTACCGCGATGCCGTGGCGGGTAGCCGCGGCAACGGGGATCATGTCCAATCCCGCCCCGTGGCGTACTACTCCCAGCAGTTTGGGTGACTCGGACAGTAACGATTCAGGCAAGGGGGCGCGCACAATAATGACGGAGGCATCGCGGGCAGACTGCCTTAGCGTTTCCGGGTCGGTTGCAGGCGCCACCCTGACTTCAGTCGCAGTTTCCAGCAAAGCATGCGCAGTAGGGTGGATGGGGTTGGTCAACAGGACGATTGGTCGCGTGGAAGACTTTACGCTTCTCGATGAGTTGTTTGCCATGGAGTTTGTTTTTTCTCTTTGAGCTATGACTTCACCGTGAAGCCTAGTCCGTCGATAAGGGGATACTCCTTGAATAAGTTCTCATCGATTTCCAGGCCAATACCTGGCTTATCGATAGGTTCAACACAGCCGTCCTTGCCTATTTGGAAAGCGGTGCCGAACATATCGCGCAGAGGATTGACATGGGATACGCAGGCTTCAAAGTAGCCGCCGTTATCGATCGCCGCCAAAAAGTGAATGGTTCCAGCATGATTGATTCCCCCGGCAGCGCTGTGAGGGTTAATAGGTATGCGCCAGCATGATGCCGCCGCCGCTATACGCATGGCTTCGGTAATGCCGCCCGTTTTGGAAATGTCAGGTTGGAATACGAGAACGGATCTGTCCTCTATCATCCGTGCGAACTCATATCGGGTGTAGTGATTTTCCCCAGCCGCAATCGGCACCAGCGAAGTGATTTGCGCAGCCTGGCGATACGAGGCGAAATCATTGCAGGGAAATGGTTCTTCCAGCCAGCCTACGCCCATCTCGGCAAAGGCTGGCATGACACGGCGTACATCAGCCAAGGCGTAGGCGGTGTTCGCATCCACGAGGATATCAATGTGGTCCCCCAGCGCCTTGCGAACGGCGCTCACGCGCTGAATATCCAGAGCCGGAGTGTCGCCGACGCGAAGTTTTATTGCCTTGTACCCACTCTCGACGTAGCTTTGCGCTTCTTGCACCAGTGATTGCGGAGGTTGATACCCCAGCGCTACGCCACCTGCGTAAGCGGGAATACGTTTCTTGGTCCCGCCAAGCAGGCGGTACAAGGGCATGCCAGCCGCTTTGCCTCGGATATCCCATAGCGCCATGTCAATGCCGCTTAAGGCCAGGGCAGCGCCAGCTCCCAAGCCATGGCTTGCAAGCTGCATTTGATGGACACGGTCCCATACGCCTACGACGTCGCACGCATCCATGCCTTCAATCAGTGGCGCTAGCGTCTTGTTAATCAGGCTGGTAACGGCGCCAGCACTGCGGCCGGGGTGGGACTCGCCATAGCCGACAAGTCCTTCCGATGTCTGGATGCGCACGATAATAACGTCGCGCTTGAAGGCGGTGCCGATTCCCATGGCAACCGTTTTGTCTTTCGGGAATGCGTACGATAAGGGAATCGCGTTGATAGTTGCTATTTTCATGTGATTATTCCAGCTTTGCACCAGAGTCCTTGACAACCTTGGACCAGACTTCAGTTTGCTCCCGAAGAAATTCGCTGAATTTCTCAGGCGTACTCGGCATGGGGTCTACGCCCATGCTGACCATCTTCTGGCGGAACTCGGCATCGTTCAGCACTTTCGTCATTTCTGCATTTATTTTTGAAATGACGGCTTTGGGTGTGCCATGGGGAGCAAGAAAACCGAACCAGACATTGACGTCATATCCGGGCAGGCCTGATTCCGCAATGGTGGGGATATCAGGGGCTCCCGATGATCGAGTCGTTGTTGTGACCCCTAGGGCGCGCACTTTTCCGGACTTGACGTGAGGGAGCACTGCTGGCACTTGATCAAACAGCATCGAAACCTGGCCAGCCAGTACGTCCTGCATGGCTTGTGCGCCACCCTTGTATGGCACATGCATAAAATCGATTCCTGCGCGGGATTTGAGCATTTCGCCGGCCAGATGGCTCGAGCTGCCGTTGCCGCTGGAGCCTTGCGATAGTTGACCCGGGTTTTTCTTTGCGTAGTCGATCAACTCTTTGACGGAATGGATAGGTAAAGACGAGTTAACAACAAGAATATTGGCAACCCCACCGTATAAGCTGATGGGATCAAAGTCTTTTAGGGGGTCAAAGGGAAGGGAAGGGTAAATGGCAGGATTTATCGCCAGCCCAATTGGCCCCATCAGCAGCGTATAGCCATCAGGCTTGGCGCGAGCGACCAGTTCAAAAGCAATGTTGCCGCCTGCACCGGGACGGTTATCAACAATAAACGGCTGGCCGAGTCCTTGGGCTAATTTATCCGCCATCATGCGGGCCAGAATCGTGGTTGTGCCACCGGCTCCGAATGGAACGATCAGCCGTATTGGCTGGGTTGGGTAGGATTCGGCGCTAGCCGTGGCCGCCCCGAGGGATAACGCTCCAGCGGAAACCGCTGCTGCCATATACGACAAGAGCTTTTTCATTTTGTGTTGCATGTCTTCTCCATTGTTGGTGATTGATATAGCCGTACCTTTTTGGCTATGTAGGCAATAAAAATGCCGATAGCGTGGAAACCATCGGACAAGAGTGAAAAATATATGTACTTCTTTCCGCTTTTTTTAGGGCGCGGGTTTCTTTTCCAGTGAATCCATCCAGTAGCTCTCCACTTTTCCTAGGTGTTGCTCCATGATGTTTTTTGCGGCGGCTTCGTCGCGAGCTTCTATAGCCTCGAGCAATAGTGTGTGGTGGTGCAACGATCGGGCGCCATTTTGCATGTCGGCAAAGTAGCGATCCCGGCGGCTTTGCGATGCCAGCCAAAAGGAATTGGCTGCGCGGGTCAGAAGCGGATTTTGGGTGGCGCAACAAATGGCGAGATGGAACTCGGCATCCTTGTCGCCCACCGCTTGGTTTGCTTCTAGGCAGGCAGCCGTCTGAGTCAGGATTTCGTGGATCTGTTGAATATCTTTTACGCTGCGGCGCTGGCATGCGATTCCCACAGCTTGAATTTCAAGAATCCTACGAAACTCGTTTAGGTTCCTGACTTCGTCTGCTGTCATGGGCAAACCCAGATCGGCTTCCAGGACAACGGCGTCAAGACTTCCATCTCGATCAACTTCCCGTAGAAAAATCCCTGAGTTTGGACGACGCTCTATGACACGCATCGACTCCAGTATTGATAGTTCTTCGCGAACTGTTGGGCGGCCTACAGAAAAGCGGACCGCCAAGTCCCGTTCCGAGGGAATCCTGTCCCCAGGGGCATATCCACGCTCTCGGATGAGCCGGAGTATCTGAAAGCGCAACTGGGCTGTAGCACCGACGGGGCGGTATGAATCATTCATGTAAACACAACAATAAAAATAGATCAGATCAAAGATCGTTAGGGATTGAGGATATTGATATTCTCAATCCGGTAATACCAAAGTGGTAATACCACTTTGGTATTACCAAAAAGATACCTTCTTTTCGTTATCGTGTCTAGCCCTTTAGTAAGGGAGTTGCTTGAATAGGGACGAGCCCGTCTGCGCGTTGTGGTTATGCGGACACGCTTGGGGGTTCCCAATTGAATGTGCTGGGCATGAGGCGGGCTTTGTCGTTTCTAGGGAAAGCTGCCTGCGTTCATCAACTCTGTTGGCCCTCTATATATAGAGGGCATGTCTTTCCAGAGTCATATCTTCTATATAAAGCAGGGCCAAAATTGTTCCTCTCTATATATAGAGGTGGTGTGTAGAAGGATGGCTCTTGCTATCGGACTGGCGTTTCCAACTCAGAAACAGCTCTCAACAGAGGGGTGTCTATATATAGAGAGGTGTCTATATAGAGAGGGTTGTCTATAGATAGGTGTCTATAGATAGAAGGGTGGCTCTCTATAGAGGGGTGTCTCTATATAGAGGAGGCTTATCTATATAGATAGAGGGGGTGTCTATATAGAGAGGAGGGCGGGCGATTTTGGCCCGCCATGGCGATGATCAGGCGGGAAAGCGCCTGC
>DATJCP010000396.1:0-6413 GCA_035514715.1 Candidimonas sp. | reverse complement strand
ATACATAAGGGCTGGAGTGCTGGTTATTGGTGTAGAGGATCAGGTTCTGGTCCATGACTTTTCCTGTGGGTAGAAGGTGAGCGATTCATACCGGCCCTGGCGTCTGTTCTGGAACGCAAGATAAACATGCGAAGGTCAGCCGGAATAGTGTAGAGAGAAACCCGCCGGCACGATAGAAAAAACGACAGCTGCACTATAATTCGCTGTGTATTTGTACAGCCCGTATTGCCATGGACCCCGACTCGTCTTCCGACCTTGCTGCTGAACGCCGTATTGCGCATCTGGACATGGATGCGTTTTATGCATCGGTGGAACTGTTGCGTTATCCGGAATTGCGCGGCTTGCCTGTGGTGATCGGCGGGGGCGGCAATACGCAGCCGCAAACTTTGCCAGACGGCACGCGCCTGTTTTCCCGTTTACTGGGTTATGTGGGCCGTGGGGTGGTTACCACCTCGACTTATGAGGCACGGGCCCTGGGCGTTTTTTCGGCCATGGGCATGATGAAAGCCGCTCAGCTGGCGCCCGAGGCGATTTTGCTGCCTGTCGATTTCGCAGCTTACCGGCATTATTCGCGCCTGTTCAAGGCGGCGGTCGCCGCAGTAGCCCCGTGCATCGAAGACCGTGGCATTGATGAAATCTACATCGATCTTACCGACCATTCTGGGGATACCCGGCTGTTGGCGCAGCAGATCAAGGATGCGGTTACGCAAGCCACCGGCTTGTCTTGTTCCATAGGCATTTCGCCCAACAAGTTATTGTCAAAGATTGCGTCGGAACTCGACAAGCCCAATGGCTTGACCATTATTGGTCCCGGCGATTTGCAGAAACGCATCTGGCCTATGCCGGTGGCCAAGGTCAATGGCATAGGACCCAAGGCCAATGCGAAACTGGCCGCCCTGGGTATTCACACTATTGCTGAACTGGCCAAAGCGCCCCCCGATTTGTTGCAGGGCCACTTCGGCCTGAGTTATGCCTGCTGGCTGCTGGAGGTGGCGCAAGGCATTGATGATCGTCCTGTGGTGACGTATTCCGAACCCAAGTCCATTAGTCGTGAAACTACGTTTGAGCGCGACTTGCATGTGCAGCGCGATCGCGCTGCCTTGTCGGAAGTGTTTGTGCAATTGTGCACGCAGCTTGAGGCCGATTTACAGCGCAAGGCCTATGTGGCACGTACCATAGGTATCAAGTTGCGGTTTGATAATTTCCGCACAGTAACGCGCGACATTACTTTGCCTGTGCATACGGCCGATGCGGCGGTCATACACCGCACGGCGGGGCAGTGTCTTAAGCGAATATCGTTGGATCACAAAATACGCCTGCTGGGGGTTAGGGTCAGCAGCTTGTTGCCCAGGGCCGATGCCGATATGGTAGAGCTGGCGGAAGCGCCACGGCAGCTTAATCTGTATTGATGGTTGTAATAGGCGGCTGGATTACGCGTCTTTGGCGTTCAGCGGACAAGATGAATTTAATAACAAAAGTATCGAATACATATTTTATATATTTCTTGTGGTTATATATAAGTAATTATCTAATAGTTATAAACCGGATTAAAGCTTGCTAGCATGGCATTCCAGCCAGATAATCGAGGCGCATCTGTCGTGCCCTGTTAAGGCGATTCTTGTATTTTTCCGTCATTCTTGACCCAGGCAAAAAAATGAAACTCTCTCGTTTTGTACGCGGCTTGCTTGCCGCCGGTGTAACGGCTTTTTCGGCGCTCGCCGCCAGTGGCGCACAGGCTGCCGATTTGCTTGATACGGTCAAGGAACGCGGCACCTTGATCGTGGGTGTGGAAGGCACTTATCCTCCTTTCAATTTTGTCGATACCAAAACGCACGAGCTTGATGGCTTCGATATCGATGTGGCCAAGCTGGTTGCCCAAAAACTGGGTGTCAAGGTGCAGTTCGTTAAAACCGAATGGAGCGCCATTTTGGCTGGCCTTACCTCTGGTAAGTTCGATGTGATCGTCAATCAGGTCGGTATTACGCCAGAACGCCAGAAAACTTTTGATTTCTCGGTGCCTTATGTCGCGTCCAGCCCGCAGCTGATTCTGCGCAAGAACGACGATAGCAATTACCAAAGCTTTGCCGATCTGAAAGGGAAGAAACTGGGCGTGTCGCAAGGCAGCAACTATGAAAACCTGGCCAAGGCCCAGGAAGGCGTGCAAGTCAAAAGCTATCCTGGCGCCCCCGAGTACTTGTCTGATCTGATCAGCAAGCGGGTCGATGCCGCGCTTAACGATCAGTTGATGACGGCTTATTTGGTCAAGACATCCAATATTCCTATCAAGGGCGGCGCCATTGTGGGCGAGCCCAAGTTCAACGGTATTCCTTTCAAGAAGGGTAACCCCCAGTTCGAGGCAGCCGTGAACAAGGCGCTCGAAGATTCGTTCAACGATGGCGAGTTCGCCAAGATCTCCACCAAATGGTTTGGTATCGATGTAAGCAAGGTTCAGAAGCCGAAATAAGTCATGGATTTTTTTGAACTGATGGCTTTGGCTGCTCCCATTTTGTTGAAGGGAACAGGCTACACGCTGGTCTTTGCCTTTGCCGCCATGTTCGGTGGGTTGCTAGTGGGATTTGTGCTTGCCGTTGCACGTGTCGTACCCAGTCGGTGGTGCCAGATGCCGGCTACGTTGTACGTAAGCATGATGCGCGGTACGCCTTTGCTGGTGCAGGTCTTTATTATTTATTACGGCCTGCCCAGCATTGGCATTTCCTTTGATCCGCTCACTGCCGGCGTCCTGGCGCTTAGCCTTAACGCCGGCGCGTATATTTCGGAAAGCCTGCGGGGCGCCATATTGGGCATTTCGCGGGGGCAATGGTCGGCCGGCTATAGCCTGGGGCTGAATTACTGGCAGAACCTGTATTACGTGGTGGTGCCCCAGGCCTTGCGCCTGGCCGTGCCGTCCATGAGCAATACCTTGATCAGCCTGATCAAGGATACGTCCCTGGTGTCTGTCATTACCGTAACCGAGCTGTTGCTGGCGACCAAGGATGTCATTGCCACGACCTTCCAGCCGCTGCCTTTGTACTTGGCGGCTGCCGGTATTTACTGGATGCTTAGCTTGTGCCTTGAGCACGTGCAGCGCCGCCTTGAAAAGCACTATGGCCGCACGGCAGCGGCTTCTTGATGCGGTTTAGAAATCGAATTCGGGCTCTACCAGATCGCCCACGCCAAGCCGTGCGCCAGTGCCCGCGCCTGCTACCACCGCGTTGACCCCAAACAGTACGCCTTCGGGAAAGCTGCGGTGGGCGGCCAAGGTAAGGCCGGGTTCAGGGGCCGATATGGCCGTGGCCTGGTCGATATTCGGTATGGGGCAGCGGGCGCAGCGCTTGACGAAAGCGAATGTCATGGCGCCTATGCGTAGGCTGGTCAGATAATCTTCTTCGTAGGCATCCAGGCCCTGCAGGACAATATTGGGCCGGAAGCGGTTCATCGGAACGGCAGGCTGGCCTTTATCCAATAATTGACGGTTTAATTCCTCCAGGGAGCCTTGATTGGCGACCAGGAAAGGAAAGCCGTCGGCAAAACCGAAGACATGCTGCGCCGGGAAGGCCGGAGCGGTGCCGTGATGCTTGCGGCGCCACGCGTTCACGTGATCGGGGCTGGCGTTGCGGTCGGCCTGGGGATGCACGCGCAACAGGCGGCAGGGCGTATCCAGGAATTGACTAAGCCACTGCGCGGCGGTGTCGCCTTCATCCAGGCCCAGGGTATCCGTCCCCCAGATGCGTACCGAGATAGGCGGCGGGGCAGGCGTGTCTGGCGCGGGTGTGATCGTCAGTGTGGACATGCCGGGGGCTTGCAGGTGCAATACGCCATCGCTTATTCCGGGTTGAATCAGCGCCATCCTGGCGTACTGACGTTGCGTCATGAAAACGCCTTGCCTATCGACAAGTACCCATTCGCGGTCGAATGCCAGCCCCGCTTCGCTGATGCCGATGTCCGCGTGGGTTAGACCGGCGCAGGATTTAACAGGGTAGCTATGCAAACTCAGAATGGTAATGGTCATGATAGGACGGCAAGTTAGGAAAATGGATCGGAATGGCGGCGTATCTGGCGCATAATAACGTGCTCTGAATTTTGTTGTGAAGGAACCCTCATGCCTGGGAAAGACTGGCTGGCCGCAATGGTGGTGATCATTGCCTGGGGCCTGAATTTTGTCGTGATCAAACAGGGCTTGAGCGAGATTCCGCCTCTGCTGCTTGGCGCCTTGCGCTTTTCTCTGGTGGCTTTTCCGGCGGTGTTCTTCATCAAGCGCCCAGCCTTGCCCTGGCGCACCATTCTTCTGTATGGTCTCACTATCAGCTTGGGGCAGTTCATTTTCCTGTTCACGGCGATGTATGTCGGCATGCCGGCCGGCTTGGCTTCCCTGGTGCTGCAGTCGCAGGCCTTTTTTACGGTATTGATGGCAGCCTTGTTCCTGGGTGAAAAAGTGCGTCGCCATAATGTTCTGGGCATGGCGGTAGCGGTGGTTGGCCTTGGCTTTATCGAGCAGGGCGCCGCGCCGGGCAGCGTGCCGATATTGGGTTTTGTGCTGACGCTGCTGGCTGCGCTTAGCTGGGCCGCGGGCAATATCGTGACCAAAGGCACTGGCAAGATCGATATGCTGGGCTTGGTGGTGTGGGGTGCGTTGGTTCCGCCGGTGCCGTTTCTTATCTTGTCCTGGATATTCGAAGGGCCTCAGGTGATGCAGGCCAGCCTGGCCGGGATAACGTATGTAGGCGTGCTGGCGGTGTTTTATCTGGCGATGATCGCAACGATTGTGGGTTATGTGCTGTGGGGGCGCCTGCTAAGCCGGCATCCGGCCAGCAAGGTTGCGCCGCTTAGTTTGCTGGTGCCGGTGGTGGGCTTGCTGTCGTCTGCCTGGTTTCTGGACGAGCGCCTGGCGGCGATACAGTGGCTGGGCGGTGCTATTGTGATGCTGGGGCTGGCCATTAATGTGTTTGGTTTGCAACTGTGGGGCCGTTTGCGCAATGCCGGGTAGCTACTTAAGGTAGGTACTGCGTTAAAATTCTTCTCTTGCAGCGTTTGCTGCTATCACCTCTTCTTTTGAATACAGGATGTCAACATGAAATTTGATCGGTCGGGTGTGAACGCGTTAATGGAAATTACTTCGCGTCCCGAGCTGGTGTTTGTACGCGGGCAAGGCTCGTGGCTGGAAGATCACACCGGCAAGCGATACCTGGATTTCGTTCAGGGCTGGGCTGTGAACAGCCTGGGCCATTGTCCGCCCGACGTCGTCAAAGCCATGAACGAACAGTCCACCCGCCTGATCAATCCGTCGCCCGCTTTTTATAACGAGCCCTCCATGGAGCTTGCCAAGCGGCTGACCGGAGCATCGTGTTTCGACCGCATCTTTTTCACGAATAGCGGGGCCGAGGCCAACGAAGGCGCGATCAAGCTGGCGCGTAAATGGGGGCGCTTGCATCGCAAGGGCGCGTTCAAGATCATTACGTTCGACCATAGCTTCCATGGCCGCACGCTGGCGACCATGTCGGCGTCGGGCAAGCCAGGCTGGGATACGATTTTCGCTCCGCAAGTAGACGGTTTTCCCAAGGCCAACCTGAATGACCTGGATTCGGTGCGCGCGCTGATCGACGACCAGACAGTGGCGATCATGCTGGAGCCCGTGCAGGGCGAAGCCGGCGTTATTCCCGCTACCCGCGAATTCATGCAGGATTTGCGCAAGCTGGCCGACGAAAAAGGCCTATTGCTGATTGTTGACGAAGTACAAACCGGTATGGGCCGCACTGGCAAAATGTTTGCCTATGAACTATCGGGTGTCACGCCCGACATCATGACGTTGGGCAAGGGCATAGGCGGCGGCGTGCCGCTAGCAGCTTTGTGCGCGCGTGAAGCGGTTTCGTGTTTCGAGCACGGCGACCAGGGCGGCACGTATAACGGCAATCCGCTAATGACGGCGGCCGGCGTAGCCGTGTTCGATGCCTTGGCGGCTCCCGGCTTCATGGAAGCGGTTAACGCTCGCGGCAAGCAGTTGTCTGAAGGCCTGTTGGCGTTGTCGGCCAAGTGGGGCATGAAGGGCGAGCGTGGCGAAGGCTTGCTGCGCGCCTTGTTGCTGGACCGCGATGATGGCGGAGCCATTGTCCAGGTGGCGCGCGATTGGGCGCCCGAGGGCATGCTGTTGAATGCCCCGCGCCCCAACCTGTTGCGCTTTATGCCAGCCCTGAACGTGACGGCCGACGAAATCGACCTGATGCTCAAGCGCCTGGATGAAGTCATTACCAAGGTACGTGCTTAACCACTAACGCTGGTTGGCTTTGCGCCACAGGGCAAATTCATCCAGCGTGTTGGGGTCGGTTGCCGGGTAAAGACCTAGCACCGACCTGCCTTCCTGCACTTTTTCGGTCACGAAGTCTTCGAAGGCGGTCATTTCGAAGGCTTCCTGGGCGACC
>DATJCP010000395.1:0-3014 GCA_035514715.1 Candidimonas sp. | reverse complement strand
TTCTCGGGCGGTTCATTGGATGATCCGTTACGCACGGAAAGCACACGCACAACCAGCTTCGCTATTGCCGACACGCTTTCATTTGCCGACGACAGAGTCCTGTTGACCCTGGGATTGCGGCACCAGAAAATAGAAGGCCGCGCATATGATTACAACACCGGCGAGCTTCAATCGCCGGCCAATAGCACTAGCCGCACTACGCCTGTCGCAGGTCTGGTTGTGAAAGCCAACGATCAGATTTCGCTATACGCAAACTATATAGAGGGCCTTACCAAGGTAGATGCCGCGCCAAGTTCGTACTTCAATAACGGCGCCTATGTTCCCGTAGCCAATGCGGGCCAGGTCTTCGAACCATTCCAGTCCAAACAGAAAGAAATCGGCATCAAGTTCGACGGCGGCAAAGTGGGCGGCAGCCTGGCTCTTTTCACTACCGACCAGCCTTCGGCCTACGTAGATCCCAATACCAGTATCTATGGCACCTATGGAAAACAACGCAACCGCGGTGCAGAACTGACCGTATTCGGCGAGCCCGTACGCGGCCTGCGCCTGCTGGGAGGCGTAACCCTGCTGGACGCCAAACAGGTCAACACACAAGGCGGCGTGACCGACGGCAACCGGGCAATAGGTGTGCCAAAAACGCTCGTCAATGCCGGCGTCGAGTGGGACATCCCAGGCGTATCCGGTCTGACACTGACCGGGCGCGCGGTATACACGTCTTCGCAATACGCCGATGCCGCCAACACACAAACCGTACCGGCCTGGACCCGATTCGACATCGGCGCACGATATCTGACGGAAGTTGATGGCCGACTGGTTACCTTGCGCGCCAACGTGAACAATGTAGCGGACAAGAACTACTGGGCCTCGGCGGGCGGCTATCCTGGCGCAAGCTACTTGGTTTTGGGCGCGCCGCGCACCGTCATGCTGTCCGCATCAGTCGAGTTTTAACAGGTACAAGCGTGAGACACATTGCAACACTGATCCATCGCTGGGTCGGCTTGACCGTAGCCGTATTTCTGATCATTGCAGGACTAACCGGCGCAGTGACGTCGTGGGACCACGAACTCGACGAATGGCTCAACGCCGACATCATGCATACACCGGGGCGCGGACCGCTGCAAGATCCCATGGCGCTTGCAGCGGTAGTAGAAGCCGCCGACCCGCGGGTACAAGTCAGCTACATTTCCCTGGGCCTGGAAGAAGGCCATGCGGCGTCCTTCCTTATGCGCCCATTGACCGACCCAAGCACCGGGCGCCCCTACCAGCTGGATTACAACAATGTGTTTGTTGACCCGGTAACGGCGCAGATAACCGGCCATCGGGACTCGCTCGCGATATCCCTGTCGCGGCGCAGCCTGATGCCCTTTCTGAGACATCTGCACTATAGCCTGCATATTCCTGCCTTCTGGGGCACCGACCGCTGGGGCTATTGGCTAATGGGAGGCGTTGCCCTGCTATGGCTGCTGGATAGTTTCGTAGCCTTGTACCTGACCACGCCGCGCCGCTTGCGCAATGCCAACGCCAATACACCCCGACACCGAAAACCGGCAACCTGGTGGCTGCGCTGGAAACCTTCGTGGCTGGTACGCTGGGCAGCCGGAGGATACAAGCTCAACTTCGACCTGCACCGGGCGGGAGGCCTTTGGGTCTGGGGCATCATCCTGGTGGTGGCATTCACCTCGTTCTCCTTGAATCTGTATCGCGAGATTTTCTACCCGGTCATGTCGCTCGTTTCCCAGACGACGCCCGGTCCCTATGAAACCCAAACCCCCGCCCCCTACGGCAGCTATGTAGAGCCTAAGCTGAGCTTTGCCGACGCGGTACAGATTGCACAAACCGAAGCGGTCCGGCGCGGATTTGAAACACCCGCGGGCGGCATTTACTACGGTGGGGATTTCAGTTTCTATAACATTTCCTTTTTCGACCCGGAGGATGAAATGGGGGCATTCGGCATGGGTCTGTCGAATATGTACATCGATGCCAATGACGGCAGCGTACTGGGTGAGTATCGCCCCTGGAAAGGCACTGCCGCCGATATTTTTGTTCAGCTGCAGCTGCCCTTGCACTCGGGCCGTATTCTGGGCATGCCAGGCCGTATCATGATGTCGCTGATGGGTCTGATCGTTGCCATGCTATCTGTTACCGGTATTGTGATTTGGGAACGCAAGCGCCACGCGCGTCGACAGCGCATACGCTAACCACAACTCCATCCTCCTCCATTACGGGGCGTCATGACGCCCCGCTCTCCTCTCTAAATGCATACGGAATACCCGCAGTTCACTGCGGGTATTCCACGATATTTTGTGTGTATAGACCTGTGGTAAAACCAGAGGTATGACAAGCACAGTTACTATCGTTCGGGCCCCAGACGAGGCCAAACAAGGCTACGAAAAAGTCTTCCTATTCCTAAGAGAGAAGCTCTTGGGGGGTACGTTGCGGCCAGGCGACCTGCTATTGCCTGAACGGGAACTTGCCGAGCATCTAAAGGTCAGCCGGCCTGTTGTACGAGAGGCATTGCGCGCCTTGGCCATGATAGGCGTCGTCGATATTCGTGAAAGAGTCGGGACTTTTGTAAAAAAGCCAGACGTATCCATTCTGGGGGATATTTTCGCCTTCACTGCGGCGCAAGACGGCGGCGTTATCGAAGACATCATGCAGGCCCGCATTGCCATTGAATGCCAAGCCATCCGCCTTGCCTGCCAGCGCATCACGCCGCTCGACCTGGAGCAAATCAGCAACGCGCTTCAGCAGATCAAGCAAACAATAGATTCACCAGCAGACGGAGGCATGGCGGATTATGAGTTCCACTCAGCCATCGTGCGGGCAAGCAAATCCGACACATTGATCAGCATGTATAAATCCATGCATCCCTTGTTCATCAAATTGCATAAAGATAGGCGCAGCGTTGTGGATATGGCGCCAGAACTGAAGCTGCAAATCATCGATGATCATCAAAAAATATTTCGCGCCCTGGCCGAAAAAAATGCTGAAAACGCAGACCATCAACTCAGGGC
>DATJCP010000394.1:0-7988 GCA_035514715.1 Candidimonas sp. | reverse complement strand
GCTCAGGTGCGCGCCGTCAATGTTCAAGCCGATGGCACGGTAATGCGGTTCGATGTCGAAAGGCAAGGCGCAACCGGTATGTTGCCGACGATGTCGATAGCTCTTAATCTGCCGGGCCGTCACAACGTGCTGAATGCGCTGGCTGCGATTGCCGTGGCGACCGAGCTGGGCGTGCGGGATTCGGCCATTGCCGATGCCCTGGCCAACTTTAATGGCGTGGGCCGCCGCTTCACACAGGTGGGCGATTTTGCTGTGTCGGCAAAGCAGGGTGGCGGTACGTTCACATTGATCGACGATTACGGCCACCATCCCGTGGAAATGGCGGCTACGTTGGCCGCAGCGCGAGGCGCCTGGCCGCAGCGCCGCATCGTCCTGGCGTTTCAGCCGCATCGATATACGCGTACCCGTGATTGCTTCGAAGATTTCGTTCGAGTCCTGGGCCAGGCTGACGCTGTGCTGCTGACCGACGTGTATGCGGCAGGTGAGCCGGCGCTGGTGGCGGCCGATGGCCGAGCCCTGGCGCGTGCGCTTCGCGTCGCTGGGCGTGTCGAGCCTGTATTTATTGAAGATGTGGCCGAGCTGCCGCAAGCCATTCTGGATTTTGCGCGCGACGGTGATGTGGTTGTAGTAATGGGTGCAGGCTCGATCAGCCGCGTGCCTGCGCAAATAGGAGAGCTCGCATGAAAGGGGATTTTGGCCGTGTAGGCGTGTTGTACGGCGGACGTTCGGCTGAGCGGGAAGTGTCGTTGATGTCAGGGCAGGGTGTGCATGAAGCTTTGCGCAGCGTAGGTATCGATGCACAATTGTTCGATACTGGGCGGTATACGCTGGTCGACTTGATCAATGCTGGTTTTGACCGCGTGTTCATTGCCTTGCATGGTCGCTATGGCGAAGACGGTACGCTGCAAGGTGCGCTGGAGTTGATGAATTTGCCTTACACAGGCAGCGGCCCGTTGGGGTCCAGTCTGGCCATGGACAAAATCATGACCAAGAAAATATGGCTGCAGCAGCAGTTGCCCACGCCTGCTTATGCTGTGTTGACGGCAGATACAGATCTGGATCAGGTCGCTCGCGATCTGGGTTTGCCCATGATCATCAAGCCGCCACACGAAGGCTCCACGCTGGGCGTGACCAAGGTGGATGAACTGGCTCAGTTGCATAGTGCCTACACACTCGCAGCGAAGTACGACGAGGAAGTGCTGGCCGAGCAATTCATCAAGGGCCGTGAGTTGACCGTGCCGGTTCTGGGTGCGGGCAAAATGGCTCGTGCCTTGCCGATTATTGAAATTGTCGCGCCCGATGGCAACTACGATTACGAGCATAAGTACGTATCCAACGATACCCAATATGTTTGCCCGGCCGAGCTGGCTCCGGCTTTGACGGAGTCAATACTGCGCATTGCCGAGCAGGCATATGTCGCGCTGGGTTGTGAGGGCTGGGGGCGTGCCGACTTCATGCTGGACGAAGCGGGCAAGCCTTGGTTGCTGGAAATGAATACATCGCCCGGCATGACCAGCCATTCCCTGGTTCCCATGGGCGCCAAGGCCGCCGGTATGAGCTATGCCGACTTGTGCGTAGAAATATTGTCCACCGCCCGCTGCAAAGTGCAGCAGCCTTCAGCCGTCTGAACAGGAGCCTATTGTGTTTTCCGACGCTCGCTTGACCAACTTCATTGCAAACACGCTGGCATTGCTGGCTGTGTTGGCAATGATCGTGGGCGGCGTCGCCTGGATTGCTCAGCGGCCGTACTTTTCCATTGCGAAAATACAAATAGAACCGATGCAGGCCGATACACTGAATTACGTCTCGGCATCCAGTGTTCGGGCGACAATAGAAGGGAAAATCACCGGCAACTTTTTTTCGCTTGACCTGGATACCACGCGCGAACTGATCGAAACCGTGCCATGGATTCGCCACGCGAGCATACGCCGGGTATGGCCGGATGCTTTATCGATACAGATCGAAGAGCAGCAGCCTTTGGCGTTGTGGAACGAAGATCAAATGATCAACACCTGGGGCGAGGCTTTTGTTGCCAACCAGGACGAGGTCGATGACGATGCCGACCTTCCGCAGTTGAATGGGCCTGATAGTTCCGAGCGCCTGGTGGTGCAGCGTTATGCCGAAATCGCCCGCTGGTTCGCACCGCTTAATTTGCGCGTTCAGGAAGTTACGCTCAGCCCGCGCTATGCGTGGGAGGTCAAACTTTCGGACGGCATTCATTTAAGCCTGGGCCGAGATCCTGCCGCAGACGTTGCCGATCCGCATGGCCGCGCGGGCGCGTTGCCGTTTGCGGCGCGTATCGAGCGTTTTGTCCAGGCATGGCCCACACTGACGCAGCGGCTGGATGGCCGCGCGATCAGTAATGCCGATTTACGCTATTCCAACGGATTTGCTATTACGTTGGCTCCTGTTTCCACTATTCCTAACAAATAAAAGACTATGACCCGTGACATCAAGGACCTGATCGTTGCACTCGATATCGGCACCAGCAAAGTGGTGGCCGTAGTGGCTGAGATTTTGCCAGAAGGGCGTTTCGAAGTGCTGGGCCTGGGCCAACACGAATCCCAGGGGATGCGTAAAGGCGTTGTGGTCAATATCGAATCCACAGTCAACTCGATCCAGCGCGCACTGGAAGAAGCCGAACTAATGGCCGACTGCAAGATCCGCGAGGTCTATACGGGCATTGCGGGCAGCCATATCACCAGCTTCAACTCCAGCGGCATGGTGGCAGTGAAAGACAAAGAAGTAACTGCCACTGACGTTGCGCGGGTAATTGAAACCGCCAAAGCAGTAAACATCCCTACCGACCAGCAAGTGCTGCATGTGCTGACCCAAGAGTTCATCGTGGATTCGCAAGAAGACATACGCGAACCCATAGGCATGAGCGGCCTGCGCCTGGAAGTGCGCGTGCATATCGTGACCGGCGCTGTCAGCGCAGCCCAGAACATAGTCAAGTGTGTACGCCGTTGCGGGCTGGAAGTGCAGGACCTGATTCTGCAGCCGCTGGCCTCCAGCATGGCCTGCCTGACGTCGGACGAAAAAGAACTGGGCGTGGTGTTGGTCGACATCGGCGGCGGCACGACCGATATCGCCATCTATACCGGCGGCGCCATTCGTCATACGGCTGTCGTCCCCATCGCGGGCGACCAGATCACCAGCGATATCGCCGCCATGCTGCGCACGCCGACGCCTGATGCCGAGGAAATCAAGCTGCGTTTCGGGATCGCCAAGCAAGTATTGGCCAATGCCGACGAACATATTGAAGTGCCGGGCCTGGGCGACCGGCCCAACCGCCAGGTTAAACGCCAGGCGCTGGGCGCGGTGATTGAGCCTCGCATAGAAGAGTTGTTTACGTTTGTCCAGCAGATCGTGCGCGAGTCAGGCTATGAAGATTTGTTGGCCTCGGGCGTCGTGCTTACAGGTGGTACGTCGCTGATGCCTGGCGTCGTTGAACTGGCTGAAGATGTTTTTTTGAAACCGGTGCGTGTGGGCGTGCCTGCCTATGAAGGCAGCCTGGCCGATGTCATGCATAATCCGCGTTTTTCCACTGTGATGGGCCTGTTGTCCGAGGCCCGCCTGCAACGTGCCAGGGGGCGCAAGGTAGCTCAGCAGAAAGGCAGTTTCAAGACGCTGCTGGCGCGTATGAAAGAGTGGTTCATGAATTAGGGCTTAGCGGCCCTAAAGGGCAGATGGCATAAATCTGCTCTCTGGAAGTGTTTCAAACCAGGTGCGAGTACTGAAGCTGGCATCTCTTTTAAAACTATTCCAAATAAGAAAGTAGTACTGGGGAAATTTTATATTTATCGCTTTTCTGGATATGTGAGGGAGTCAACCATGATGAATTTCGAAATGCTCGATACGAGCGCGAATGGGACCGTAATTAAAGTGGTAGGAGTAGGGGGCGCTGGCGGTAACGCTGTTGCCCATATGATTCGTTCAGGGGTTAACGGCGTTGATTTTATTTGCGCCAATACCGATGCGCAGGCTTTGGCCACCAGCGAGGCTCCAGTCCAGATCCGTCTGGGCCGCACCGGACTTGGCGCCGGCGCCAAGCCTGAACAAGGTCGTGCTGCCGCGGAAACGGCGCGCGAAGAAATCCGTGCGGCCTTGACCGGCGCGCATATGGTGTTCATTACTGCCGGCATGGGCGGCGGTACAGGGACAGGTGCAGGCCCCGTCGTTGCCGAAGTGGCCAAGGAACTGGGTATTCTGACCGTTGGCGTGGTGACCAAGCCATTCTCGTTCGAAGGCAACAAGCGCTTGAAAATGGCTGAAGACGGCATTGCAGAGCTTTCCAAGCATGTGCATTCCCTGATTGTCGTGCTTAACGAAAATCTGTACGACTTGATGGATGACGACGCAACGCAGGAAGATTGCTTCAAGTCCGCTGACGATGTATTGCACAATGCCTGCGCAGGTATTGCCGAAATCATTAACGTCGAAGGTAACGTCAACGTCGACTTCGAAGACGTCAAGACCATTATGGGCGAGCAAGGCCAGGCCATGATGGGTACTTCGATCGCCGCTGGTACGGATCGTGCACGTGTTGCCGCCGAGCGCGCCATTGCTTGCCCGCTGCTTGAAGGTGTCGACTTGCACGGTGCACGCGGCATGCTGGTGAACATTACTGCGAGCCGGACGCTGAAAATGCGTGAAACACGCGAAATCATGGATACCATCCGCAGCTACGCCGCTGATGATGCCACTATCGTGTTTGGTACCGCTTACGACGAATCCATGGGTGAAAACCTGCGCGTAACGGTTGTCGCCACTGGCTTGGGCCGCAGCGTGGCACGTCCTCAGTTGGTGCAAAACACCGCTGAGGTGTACCGTACAGGAACCGATAACATACCTATGATCGGCGGGCATGATTTCGGTAACTCCGAGGTTCCTGCTGTGATTCGCAACCCGCGCAGCCAGGCTTCGGCCCAGGTGCGGGCCCTGGAAACTGCTGGCATGGATCACTTCGATATCCCCGCCTTCCTGCGCAAGCAGGCAGACTAAGATAGTCGAGGCCAAGGCCTAAAAAAGCAACAAATCCAGCTCTCACATGTCTGCCGGGTATGAAACTACCCGGCCAGGCCCGACTGACGCACTTTCTCTCTTCCCCGAGAGAGTGCGTCGTCGCATTTTCTGCTTCGGACGATGCCTTTGCGTATTGCGCTGAAACATATAAATTTAGTGGTTAACCCTGGATGCGGTTACAATCACCAATTGTCTGTGCCACTTATTGGCATGGAATCGGTCACATTTAAAGAATATGCTACGTCAACGCACCATACAGAAATCCATCAGTACCAAAGGAGTCGGCTTGCACTCCGGGCGCCGGGTAGAAATCACCTTGCGTCCTGCTGCGCCTGACACGGGTATTGTGTTTCATCGCGTTGACCTCCCTGAAGTGGTCGACTTGCCTGCCTTGGCCGACCAGGTCGGCAATACCCGCATGGCTTCGGTATTGCAACAAGGCAATGTGCGTGTCTCCACTGTAGAACACCTGATGTCGGCGTTGGCTGGGCTGGGTGTCGATAATCTGCATGTCGACCTTACGGGCGAAGAAGTCCCCATCATGGATGGCAGCGCCGGTACCTTCGTTTACCTGCTGCGTTCAGCGGGTTTGCAGGAACAGATGGTTCCCAAGAAGTTTTTACGGGTTTTGAAGACCGTTGAAGTCCGTGAAGGCGAGGGCGACGACCTGAAGTGGGCGCGCCTGGAACCCTATAACGGCTTTGCATTGTCGTTCGCGATCGACTTCCACCACCCCGCCATCAACTCCACGGCGAATTTCGCCGAGGTTGATTTCGAAAAAGATTCTTACGTCAAGACCATAGCTCGTGCGCGTACCTTTGGCTTTGTCAGCGAAGTCGAAGCCCTGAGGGCAGCCGGGCTGGCTCGTGGCGGCAGTCTTGATAACGCTATCGTCATGGACGAATACCGTGTCTTGAACTCCGATGGCCTGCGTTACGACGACGAATTCGTCAAACACAAGATTCTCGACGCCATCGGCGACTTGTATCTTATCGGTAAGCCGCTGGTTGCCCGTTATGTCGCTTGTAAATCGGGGCATGGGCTTAACAATCAGTTGGCGCGCGCTTTACTTGCCCAGCAAGACAGCTGGGAGATCATCAGCTACGAGTCCCCCGAAACCGCGCCCAAGTCCTTTAGCCAGGAATGGAAGTTCGCCTAAGCGGCGCTGAGGTATCCTTGGATGGGCTAAGGATACGTTACCGTTCTTTGTGATGCGAAAGCAATTGTTGGATAGCGTCAGCCAAGGGTCCGGGTCGCAGCTTGCTCTGTAGTTCGGCGAATGCGCTTAGTGCCTGCTCTCCTAGCGGCTCTACCTGGCGGAGTGTTTCTTTTGTCTCGGTTTGTAGCAAACTGACTTGTACCTTGACGCTGATTTCGTTAAGGTTCCATCCGCTACTGTTCAAATGCAGCAAGATACGCGGCGCCAACTGTCGAAGTTTGGATGCATATGCGGCGCTGGGAACTGCCAGCGTAATTTCTTGTCTGTCTATACGGGCAACTCTGCAAACCCCGGCCAAGGCCGCGGGCAGGGTGTTTTTTGTCGCATTTTCTACTGCAATCAGGTTGCGTGCCGTTGCCAACACCGTTGAACCGTGCTGGTCGTCATTGAGCCAGCTGACCGCCAGTGTGGCTGGCGGTTCTTTGTTCAGGGGGCGTGGAGGGGTGACTGGCCGGAATGTGCGCAACATCTATTGAGGTTTACAGTGAAATATTTATTTATGGGGAATCAATCTATTGATTCTAACGGCAAACGGCTGAGGACGGCCGTGATTGTCTTGATGGCGGGTGCAGCCATGGCGGCTTCGGCCGTAGCTGGCGCCTGGGTACAGTCGCAGTTGGGCGCACGCCCGACGCTTGACGCCGAGCAAAGCCGCGCCATTGCCGAACAGGCTTCTCGCGATTCAGCCTACATACGCGAGAATGTCAGCCTGCTGGCGTCCAAGGTGGGGGATTTGCAGGCCAAGCTGATCACCATGGACAGCATAAGCAAGCGTGTGGCCGATGCTGCAGGGGTGCTGTATACCGATCCCGAAATTCAGGCCAGCCTGGAGCATTCCGCAACGCCAGTCATGGATTACATCACCGACGAGCAAGGGGCGCCGTGGTCGGCCCAAGGGCTGGGCCAGCAGTTGGATTCACTCTCGCAGCAACTTTCCGAGCAGAAAGACTGGTTTGCAATGCTGGATCTGGTGTTGACCAAGCGCGTCGGCACCGAGGCGCGTTTGCCTACCTATTCACCCGTCAACTATCCTTACTTGAGCTCGTCGTTCGGATGGCGACGCAATCCAGTTACGGGCCGCCACGCCATGCATGAAGGCCTGGATTTCGCCGCGCCCAAGGGCGCGCCGATTTATGCGGCATCGGGTGGTGTGGTGACAGAGGCGCGCGCTGTGCCGGGATACGGCAAGTCGGTTCAGATCGCGCACGGAAATGGCCTGGTCACGCGTTATGCGCATGCATCTGCCATTAATGTGAAGCAGGGCGATGTGGTTGAAAAAGGGCAGGTGATAGCGCGTGTCGGATCAACTGGCCGCTCTACCGGTTCGCATTTGCATTTCGAGGTGCGCATGGCAGGTCATGCGTTGGACCCTACGTTATTCCTCGCCAAGCAACAGGCCACAGATCAACTCGTGGCGCACGCCTCTAAAGAGGTTGCTGCCATAGTCCCGCAGGTGCGTTAAACTGTACCGTTTTCCTGCGGTTTGATCCGCCAACCTAAAAAAAGACAAGCATGCGGCCTTTCGCGTTTATACGCAGGAAGGACGTGTCAACGACACAAGAATGGTTTCTCTGCTAAAAAAGCTCATTGGTAGCCGTAACGACCGGATACTCAAGCAGTATCGCAAGCAAGTGGCGCAAATCAATGCGCTCGAACCCAAAGTGGCAGCATTGTCAGACGATGAACTCACGGGCAAGACCGCCGAGTTTCGTCAGCGTATAGCCGACGGCGCTACGCTGGACGA
>DATJCP010000393.1:0-9831 GCA_035514715.1 Candidimonas sp. | reverse complement strand
GTGCTTTCCGCATTTTCCTTATTTTTATTCACGGCCATGGCTGGCCGGCTGTTTTGCGGTTATGCCTGTCCGCAAACGGTTTATACCGAAATCTTCATGTGGGTCGAGCGTCGTATCGAAGGCGATCGACTGGCCCGCATCCGGCTTGACGAGCAGCCTTGGTCCTTCCATAAGCTGCGTCTGAAAGTCTCCAAGCATATAGTCTGGATTTTGATCGCCTGGTGGACTGGTTCTACGTTCATCGGCTATTTTGCGCCCATACGAGAATTGGGCATGGGCTTGCTGACGTTTTCGTTGGGGCCTTGGCAGTGGTTCTGGATGGTGTTCTACGCCTTTGCCACTTGGGGCAACGCCGGCTTCATGCGTGAAGCCGTCTGCAAATACATGTGCCCTTATGCGCGTTTCCAGAGCGTGATGGTCGATAACGATACCTTTGTCGTTACGTACGATCATGTCAGGGGCGATCCCCGGGGCGGGCGCTCGCGCCGTATCGATCACAAAGAAGCCGGTATGGGCGATTGCGTCGACTGCAGCTTGTGCGTCCAGGTTTGCCCGACCGGTATCGATATCCGCGATGGTTTGCAATACATGTGCATAGGCTGCGGCGCCTGTGTCGACGCTTGCGATCAAGTCATGGATAAGATGGACTACGACAGGGGCTTGATCCGCTATACCTCCGGGAAGGCGATTACCGATGGCCTGACCCAAGCTCAGGTGCGTAAGCGCATGTTCAGGCCGCGCGTGCTAGCCTATATCGCCATACTGTCGCTGATTGGTATTGCCTTCGTCGCATCGCTGGTTATGCGTACCACGCTGCGTATGGATGTCATACGTGACCGCGGTGTGTTGGGGCGGGAAGTGGCTGGCGGCATGATAGAAAACGTATATCGCCTGCAGTTCATCAATACCACCGAGTCGCCTTTGACGCTAACGCTCAGTGCCAGTGGTTTGCCAGAACTAAGCATCATGACTGCCGATCACGGCGCCACTACAGTTCAGGTTGATGCGGCGTCAAACCGGTTGGTGCCGATAGTCGTGCGGGTTCCCGTCGAGCAGGTCAAGCCTGGGCTATATGACATCAAGCTGACGGCTGCAGGGCAATCGGAGGACGGGCGGGAAACAACTGTTGTCGAACAGTCCAGTTTCTTTGTCCCCAAATAACGCTCAAGGAGGACTCCATGCGTGAATCTCAACCTCGAGACAATGAAAAGCTGAATCCCCAGGGCAGCAAGCCTTGGTGGCGTGAGCCTTGGCCATGGATTTTAATGGCTGGCCCGGCGGCTGCTGTTATTGGATGTATTATTACTATCGTTCTTGCGGTTCAGAACTTCAGCGATCAGGCAATTACCGATGGCGGCGTTAAGCGCGGCTTGGTAGTAACCAGTCCCGCTGTCGTTTCTGCACCTAAAGACCAATAATACAATTCCAATAAATAAAGGGGGCAGCAGTATGAAGTGGCGTGCATTGATGTGGGTGTTATGGCCGTCGTTCTTAATAGGTGCGGCTACCAGTGCAACAGTTTTTGCATTGGTGGATCCACTTGATATCGAGTTTCTAGGCTATATCCAGGCCAGTCGCCAGGTTGTGTATGCCTTGGGGTTTTTCCTGTTCTGGCTCATGGCAGCGCTTTCCAGCGCCTTGACCATGCATATGGCGCCTCGCGCCCGTCTGGTTGACGAGTTCGACGACCCTATCTAGCGATAAATACAACTAGGCCGGCGCAGTGGCCGGCCCTGTTGTATCGATGGCTCTATGTATGATTAGCCGCAATCAGTGCCAGCCAGCCCCCGCAAGGTTTGCATATCAATGATTTGCACTTGGCGTTGCTGGATATGCAGCACGCCTTCGCGGGCAAAGCGCGAAAACAGCCTGCTGACGGTTTCAAGCGTCAGGCCCAGGTAATTGCCGATTTCCTCGCGGCTCATGCGCAGTACGAACTCGCTGGACGAATAGCCTAGAAGTGTCAGGCGTTGCGAAAGGTTGATCAGGAATGCCGCCAACCGCTGTTCCGAACGCAGGGCCCCCAACGACATAACCAATTGATGCGACCGGTTGATTTCCTTGCTCATCAGGCGACGCAGTTGCTGCTGCAAGATAGGTATGTGCTGTGACAGCATGTCCAGTTCGTCGATACGTATGACGCAGACCTCGCTGTCTTCCAGTGCTATGGCATGCGAAACCTGGGTGTTTTCCAGCAAGCCATCCATGCCGATGATTTCGCCAGGCAGCAGGAAACCTGTAATTTGAACCTGGCCGCCGGAATCTTCCAACTGTGTTTTCAATGAGCCGGATCGTATGCCGTAAATGGCTTCGGACCTGTCGCCCAGATGAAAAAGTGCCGAACCTTTGGGAATGCGGATGCGTTCCTTGATGAGTTCGTCCAACTTGGTCACGTCGTGTCGTGCCATGCCTAAAGGCAAGCATATCTCGCTAAGCATGCAGGTTGAGCAGCGGGTGGAGTCAGGAGATACGAGTATTTTTTTTTGCATACGAGAGTGTGGACACCCGGATGAGCTGTTTACACAGCGCTTTAAGGCGGTTTTAAGATGGTTTACTGCAAATGAGCAGTTTTATAGCAAAAACAATAGATTAAGCTGCCTTTGATTTGCGTCAAGTATAAAGGATGGCTAGCTAATCATCTAATTGGCATGAATCAAGGTTGTGGTATTTTTGCTAATGCGTACTCCAATAAGATGGTGTTGCATAGCGTGCGCGCAACATATCCACGAATAACCGGACTCGCAACGGCAAATGCTTGCGTTCGGGCAGCATGGCAAAAATGCCGTTGGCCGGTGCGGCATAATCGTCCAACACACTGACTAGGCGGCCGGATGCCAGATCCTCATGCACTTCCCACAATGATCGCCAAGCCAGCCCAAAACCGGCCAGCACCCATTGGTGCAGCACAGAGCCGTCACTGCATGCCATATTGCCTTTGACGCGTATGGCCCGGACTTGGCCCTCTTGTTTCAACAGCCAGCCTTTGGACTGATTGCCCTGACTGCCGAATGACAGGCAATTATGTTGGGCAAGGTCGTCGGGGGTATTGGGTCGGCCATGCTGCCCCAGGTAAGATGGGGCAGCGACAATAACTCGTTTGTTATCGGCCAGCCGTAATCCGACGATTTGCGAGTCGTCAAGTTCGCCGATACGAATGGCGCAGTCGTAGCCTTCTTCTATCAGGTCGACCAGGCGATCGCTAAGGTCAAGCGCCAGCGTGACGTCGGGATAGCTGGTGGTGAAGTCGGGTAGCAAAGGTGCGACGTGGCGGCGGCCGAAACCGGCAGGCGCGCTGATACGCAGGTGGCCGCTGGGTTTGACGCTGCCCTGGGCAATACGGGTTTCGGCGTCGTTCAGGTCGCGCAGAATGCGCTGAGCTTCTTCAAAAAAGTCGCTGCCTTCAGATGTCAGTGACAGACGGCGCGTGGAACGCAGTAAAAGCTTGATGCCCAGGCGTGCTTCAAGAGCTGTGATGCGCCGCCCCATCATGGCGGGCGCTACGCCTTCGGCGCGCGCGGCGGCAGACAGGCTACCTAGGGTGGCGACTGCCACAAAGCTTTTGAGCTGTTTGAATTTGTCCATGCAGATTGAGAAAAGTCGGCTGTCTGTGGTATGGCAGCCTGGACGAAAGAAGAGGATAGTAGCAGATCAGCGTATAAAGCCGCAGGTTCAGGCCTTGAAAAGCAAGGCGTGCAATTTGGCTCGTACTTCATTCAGTTCATGGGACTCGACCCGGCCCTGGTGGCTGATTTTAGTGCTTGCCCAGTCCAGGCTTTTAACCTGGTCAGCCAATACTGCCTGGGCCTGGTCGGCCCCGATCAGGACTTCGAAAGGGTAGCCTTTGATATTCGGCGTAATGGCGCAGCACACGATAAGGCCTGTTTTTTTATTGTAGGACGAGGGGCTTAGAATAAGCGCAGGTTTGTAGTCTTGCGCAGTGCTTGCTTTGGGTACGTCGAAATGCAGCCAGATGATATCGCCAGTGTGGGGAATGTAGCGTTTGCTCATGGAAGGCTCCTGGATCAGATATCGGCCGAACCGAAGTCGATTTCGCTATGGATGTTCTTGGTTTTTATGCCGCTTACCAACTGGGATAGCAGGTATTCCTCGGTGCGTATGGGTTCGATCACGATGCAGCCGCGCTCGACCCGGATATCAATGACATCTTCCAGTTCGATTTTAAGGGTTTTGATCATGGAGGAGGGCAGGCGAACCGCCGCACTATTACCCCATTTCTTGATGACACCGCGCATGGCCGACTCCTTAGTAGAGGACGATTTTGTCAGCATAACAGTTTAGACGGTGTGTCAACAAAATGGGTTGAATTTACTTGCATTACCTTGAAATTTCTGCTTGTGGCCGCACCTATTTATCATTCGAGCGAAGCTGCTCTCCTTTCTTGTGAAATGATTATGCGATTCGACAAACTAACTACAAAATTCCAGCAGGCCATTGCCGATGCGCAAAGCTTGGCTGTTAAGCACGACAACCCTTACATTGAACCAGCACACGTATTGGCTGCCTTGTTGGCCGATACCGATAGCGGGGCGGGCAGCTTGCTGGCCCGCTCAGGCGTGGCCGTCAACAGGCTGGGGCCGGCATTGAATACCCAGATAGAAGGGTTTCCGCAGGTCCAGGGGGCCGAAGGAAATATTCAAGTCAGCCGCGACTTGCAGGCGGTGTTCGCCCGTACCGATAAAGAAGCCTCTACCCGTGGCGACAGTTACATTGCCAGCGAACTCTTCCTGTTGGCGCTTGCCGACGACAAGGGTGAGACCGGCCGTATCCTGCGCGAAGCGGGTTTGCAGCGCAAAGCGCTGGAAGCGGCAATTGACGCCGTGCGCGGCGGGGCATCTGTATCCGATTCCGAAGGGGAATCCAACCGTGAAGCCTTGTCTAAATATACAACAGACCTTACCGAGCGAGCCCGCCTGGGCAAGCTCGACCCGGTGATAGGGCGCGACGATGAAATACGCCGCACTATCCAGATATTGCAGCGCCGTACCAAGAATAACCCTGTGCTGATTGGCGAGCCAGGCGTGGGCAAGACTGCCATCGTGGAAGGCCTGGCGCAGCGGATTATCAACAATGAAGTGCCTGAAACCCTGAAAGGGAAGCGCGTGCTGTCCCTGGATCTGGCCGCTTTGCTGGCCGGCGCCAAGTATCGGGGCGAGTTCGAAGAGCGTCTTAAAGCTGTGTTGAAAGAGCTTTCCCAGGATGACGGCAAGACCATCGTGTTTATCGATGAGCTGCATACCATGGTGGGGGCCGGCAAGGCAGAAGGCGCCATGGATGCCGGCAATATGCTGAAGCCTGCGCTATCGCGCGGCGAATTGCATTGCATAGGCGCCACCACTCTGGACGAATACCGCAAGTACATCGAAAAGGACGCCGCCTTGGAGCGCCGTTTCCAGAAGGTGTTCATCAACGAGCCCGATGTCGAGTCCACCATTGCCATATTGCGCGGTTTGCAGGAACGCTACGAACTACATCACGGGGTGGCGATTACCGATCCTGCCATTGTGGCGGCGGCCGAACTGTCACATCGCTACATTACCGACCGCTTCCTGCCGGACAAGGCTATCGACCTGATTGACGAGGCTGCGGCCCGTATACGCATGGAAATCGATTCCAAGCCGGAAGTCATGGACAAGTTGGATCGGCGCATTATCCAGTTGAAGATCGAGCGCGAGGCGGTCAATAAAGACACGGATGAAAGCTCTCAGCGCCGTCTGAAAGTCATTGAAGACGAACTGCTTAAATTGCAGCGCGAATACAACGACTACGAAGAGATCTGGAAGTCTGAAAAAGCGGCAGTGCAGGGGTCGCAGTCCATCAAAGAGGAAATCGAGCGTACGCGCTCGGAAATGGCCGAGCTGCAGCGCAAAGGCCAGTTCGACAAGTTGGCGGAACTGCAATACAGCAAACTTCCTGAACTCGAAGGCCGCTTGCAGGCGGCCGAGGCGGGGCAGCAGTCGGCAACCGCCAACGACCGCCCGCGCTTATTGCGTACGCAGGTCGGCACCGAGGAAATTGCTGAAGTGGTGTCTCGCGCCACTGGTATTCCAGTGGCCAAGATGTTGCAGGGCGAGCGGACCAAATTGCTGGGCATGGAAGATTTCCTGCATCAGCGGGTTGTGGGCCAGAACGAAGCGGTCAGTCTGGTTTCCGATGCTATCCGCCGTTCGCGTGCAGGGCTGTCGGATCCGTCGCGGCCTTATGGGTCCTTTCTTTTCCTGGGGCCTACCGGCGTAGGTAAAACCGAGTTATGCAAGGCGTTGGCGAATTTCTTGTTCGACTCCGACGACCACATGATACGCATCGACATGAGCGAGTTCATGGAGAAGCATTCCGTGTCGCGCTTGATCGGTGCGCCTCCGGGATACGTGGGCTACGAAGAGGGCGGTTACCTGACCGAGGCGGTACGCCGCAAGCCTTATAGCGTGATTTTGCTGGATGAGGTCGAGAAGGCACACCCTGATGTGTTCAACGTGTTGCTGCAGGTATTGGATGACGGGCGTTTGACGGATGGACAAGGCCGTACGGTGGATTTTCGCAATACGGTGATCATCATGACGTCCAATCTGGGTTCGCAGCATATTCAAAGCATGTCTGGCCAGCCCTACGATGTGATCAAAGAGGTGATCTGGGACGAGCTCAAATTATCGTTCCGGCCTGAGTTCCTGAACCGGATCGACGAGGTGGTGGTGTTCCATGGTCTGGAAGCCAAGCACATTGAATCGATTGCCCGCATACAGGTTCAACGTTTGGGGCAGCGCATGGCGCAACAGGAAATGCGGCTGGAAGTGTCGGATGCGGCGTTGGCGCAATTGGCCCGTGCCGGGTTCGATCCGGTGTTCGGCGCGCGTCCGCTCAAGCGCGCTATTCAGCAGTACATTGAAAACCCGGTTGCGCGCTTGATCCTGGAGGGCAAGTTTGGGCCTAAGGATGTGGTGCCGGTAGATTGGAAAAACGATAAGTTCGTTTTTTCACGAACCTTGCAGTAAGGGAGTAGTAGGCCGGATTGGCGCCGTAGGCGATTGATCCGGCCTAATCTAATAGTGCTTCTTGTGGTGGCTCAAGCTTTGGGCGGCATGGCTGGCGGTGGATTCAGTTCCAGTTCATCCTTGCCGTAGAATTTGATGCCTATCTTGATCCGTTCACGCCCCTGCGCCCTACGGTGGCGGTTGGTGTCTCGCAGGGAATATACGCAGCCGCAGTATTCCTGCTGATAGAACTCTTCACGTTTGCTGATTTCTATCATGCGTGCCGAACCGCCGCCTTTGCGCCAGTTGTATGTCCAGTAGACCAGTTCAGGATAGCGCGCTGCCGCGCGTTCGCCGCAGCTGTTGATCTGGTTCATGTCTTTCCAGCGCGAAATGCCCAGCGAACTGCTGATGGTGTCGAAACCATGTTCGTGGGCATACAGCGCCGTGCGTTCGAACCGCATGTCGAAACAGGCTGTGCAGCGTTCGCCTCGCTCGGGTTCGTCTTCCAGGCCTTTGACACGCTCGAACCAATTGTCGCGATCATAGTCAGCATCAATGAACTCGATGTTGTGTTCAGCCGCAAAGCGTATGTTTTCGTTTTTGCGGATTTCGTATTCGCGATCGGGGTGGATATTGGGGTTGTAGAAATAAATAGCGTAGTCGATACCTGATGCGGTCATGGCTTCCATGACCTCGCCGGAACAGGGCGCGCAGCACGAGTGCAGCAGCACTTTCTTGCGGTTATCGGGTAGGACGAGTGTCGGGCGTATTAAATCGGTCATGGCAAATGGATACGCCTTGACGGGCGTATCGATAAAAGTGGTTTGGCCTATTTTAGTCGCCTATCACGGTATTCCAAAGTTCCCCTACGGCAGCACGCTCTTCGAGCAGCTGTTCGCTGGGTACACGCGCCTTTTCCGCGCCTTGCAGCCGCATGGCATGTTGCTGCTTGCGTAGTTCCCGATAGGCATCGGCGACTCGGGCGGCAAGGTCGGCTGGAATCAGCCCGGCTTCAGAGGCCAGACGCAGCAGTGCGATATTGCCCAGGTTGCCCAGCAGCACGGGGTGTTGGCGGGAATGGCATAGCACCAGGTATTGCGTAATGAACTCTATGTCGACCATGCCGCCACGATCGTGCTTCAGGTCGAAGTCCGGCGTACGGTTCACGTGCCCGGCTGCTATCTTTTCCCGCATCGATCGTACCTCGGCTTTGAATGCCTCGGGGTCGCGCGGTAGCAACAGGACTTGTTCCCGGATTTGTTCGAAGCGTTTGCCGATTTCCACGTCACCCGCGACGAATCTGGCCCGGGTGATGGCCTGGTGTTCCCAAGCCCATGCGTGTTGCGTCTGGTATTGGGCGAAGGCGTCGATGGATACGGCAAGCAGGCCCGCGTCGCCGTCGGGGCGCAAGCGCAGGTCGATTTCGTACAGGCGGCCAGACGATGTCATGGTTGACAGCCAGGAAGCCATGCGCCGTCCCAGCTTGGCATAAATCTCGCTGGCATCGTCGTCGCTGGGATCGTCGTAAAGAAATACCAGGTCCAGGTCGGAGGCGTAGCCGATTTCTTTGCCGCCAAGCTTGCCATAGGCAATGATGGCGAAGCGGGGTTGGCCCGGATCGACCTGTTTGTTTCTGGCCTGCACCAACGGCCATACGCGCATAATGGTTTCGGCCAGCAGCATATCGGCGAGCGATGACAGGTGGTCGGCCAGATGTTCCACGGTCAATGCGCCTTCCAGGTCCTGGGCCAGCAATTGGAAGGTGATTTGATGCTGGAGGTCGCGCATCAGGTTCATTTGCTGCTCGACATCGGGTTGGCCGTCGGGCAGGGTGCAGGCGTCGAGTTCGCCATGCAATTGCTGTGCGATTTGTTTGAAATCGGGCGGTTCCAGCAGGGAGTGCCATTCGATCAGGCTGTCCAGCAGCAGGGGGAAGCGGCTTAGGTATTGCGAGGCCCAGGGGCTGGCGCTGACGATGCGCGCCACCCTGTCCAGGGTGGCGGGATACTCGGCCAGCAGCGCCAGGTAGGCGCTGCGCTGGGCGATATGTTCGACCAGCGTCAAGAGCCGTATTGTGGTTTGGTCGGGGGCCGCGGTTTTTGCGGCGGCGTTGATAATGGCGGGCAACAGCGCTTCGAGCCGTTTGCGGCTGGTGGCCGGCAGGCTGCGGATGCGGTGGCTGTCAAGCAGCGCATCCACCCGTTGGCAAATAGCAGGCGCTTGCTCGCCAAGATGCTGTTGAATGTGTTCGCTCAGGTTGTCGCAGGCGGGGGATGTTTTGGTTGCAGGAACGCTTTCTTGATCTTCGTCCCCGCCCATGCCGGCAAGTCGAAAGGCGTTGCGAAAATTGTTCTCGACAAAGCGGCGGTGGGCAGCCAGTTGGGCTTCGAAGCCGGGCAACGACATTCTCATTGCCTGGGCCAGGCCCAGGCGCTGCGCTTCGTCGCGCGGAAGCAAATGGGTTTGCTCGTCTTCGCGGTATTGCAATAAATGTTCGACGCGTCTAAGAAAACAGTAGGCGGCTTCCAGGTTGTCGGCCACGTCGGCGGCGATAACGCCGGCTTTTTTCTGCTTGTAGAGCGCGGAGAGCAAGCTGCGCTGCTGCAACGATGGCATACGTCCGCCGCGTATCAGCTGGCTTAGCTGTACGATGAATTCGACTTCGCGTATGCCGCCGTCGCCCAGTTTGATGTTGTGCACGGTATCAACACCAGTACGCGCCAGCGCACGCCGCTGCCAGTCCTGCCTGATGCGTTCGCGCAGGCCGCGCAGGGCTGCCAGGGCGTCAAAATCAAAGTATTTGCGATATACAAAAGGTGTACGCAAGGATTCCACCTGTTCC
>DATJCP010000392.1:0-2360 GCA_035514715.1 Candidimonas sp. | reverse complement strand
TTTGCGCGCAAAGTGAGCGATCGCGTGATTTTCATGGACGAGGGCCGCATCATTGAAGACTGTTCCAGCGACAAGTTTTTCGAAGACGCATCCAAACTATCGCCGCGCGCCCAGGATTTTCTATCGAAAATTCTGTCGTATTAAGCGATATTCCGAGGAAAACACTGGCATTCAAGCCGTGCCAGTACACTCCCATGATTCGACACTGTCTAATCGGGAAACCCGCTACATGCATCGTATCGCCATCATCGGGTCGGGCAATATTTGCCGCCATATATTAAATAGCTTGCTGGCAACACAAGCACTACGCGACAAGTTCAAGCTAGCAGTCCTGGCACGCAGCCATCAGCCCGCAGTGCCTTTGCCGGAAGGCGCGGACGTGTTTACCGATATCGATGCCGTGCTGGCCTGGCAACCAGACCTGGTAGTCGAAGCTGCCAGCCAGGGCGCCGTGCGGGAATATGGTGAAAAATGCCTGGAAGCGGGAGTATCTTTTCTGATCACCTCCACAGGCGCACTGGCCGATACTGAACTGGCTGCCAGCTTGGCTGCGCATGCCCAGGCCGGCGGTTGCCGCATCATCATTCCATCGGGAGCTATCGGTGGGCTGGACTACATTCAAGGCGCTGCGCGATTCCCTGACGCCGAAGTTACCTACGAATCGCGCAAACCGCCCGCAGCATGGCTGCCGGAACTGGAAGCCATGGGTATAGCTCCAGCGGCAGTTTCCGAACCTATCGTGCTATTTTCCGGGCCAGCTAGCGAAGCCGCCGCCCGCTACCCCAAGAACCTGAACGTGGCAGCCACGCTTGCGCAGGCCGGTGTCGGCATGACCGCCACCCAGGTGCAAGTGATTGTGGACCCGCAGTCGCCGGGTAACCAGCATGTTATTCATGTCAAAAGCGCTGCCGGCACGTTCTCGCTATCTATCGTCAACAAGCCTTCACCCGACAACCCAAAAACATCCTGGATTGTCGCTGAAAATATCGTGGCAACCACTTGCCGTTATTTTTCGCCTTGCTGGATGGGGTAGTGGCCAGTCCCGTCGAACTCTTTATGCTTTGCAATGAAGGCGCACGGTCATTGAGCCTTTAGCGCTCTAGCAACGCCATAGTTTTCTTGCTCAATGCTTCCGGCGATATCTCGCCGGCGTGCATGTCCACCAACGCCCCATCGTAAAAGAACAGCGTTATCGGAATGCCGACCGTACCCAGGGCCAGAGCGACTTCTGAACGTGCATCGGACAAGACATGATCCAGGCTAAGAGACTGTTGCTGCAAAAACGCCTGGACAGCAGCAGGATCCTCTGCCTGGTTGATGAATAGAAACGGAAGACCGGGGTTTTGCGCGGCCTGCTTCGCCATCGCAGGCAACTCACGCCTGCACGGCGCGCACCATGTCGCCCATAGATTGATAACCACTGGGCCAGACGCATACTGACGCAGCTCAACCGGCGCCCCCTTGGCATCCACCAATATGACATCAGGTAGCGGCACACTCTTTGCTGTGTCATTCAGCATGGCCCCCGCGGCCAACCATACCACCGTGCTTACCCCCAATATCGCCAAGGCCAGACCTCGCATGCGCCAGGCTCGAAACACAAAAAGTGCGGAAACAGCAGCGGCAATCACGCCTGGGAGCCACTCGAACCCGCCTTGCCAAAACATGAATGCCCGCATGGGATCAGACGAGAACGTCGCCCAATTCAACGCAACATAGACCAGTCTTGCAGCGACCAAGCCCGCTATCAAGGCAATGGTCGACCAGCCATCAAACTTTTTATCCACGCGCCGCGCTGCAATAGACGCCAAAACCGTAAAAGCCAAGAACGCCAACAACCCCGCGAAAACGGCATGGGGAATAGCCAACGGCCCTATCGACACCATGCCCATTCAATCAATTCCCTTTACTGCACTCATCAGATAGCTCTCCTGTTGGCTGTGATCCCTGCCATATTAGCTTGATTCTGTTTTATATTTCTTTAAGAAATAAGCTTATTACCGAAATAGACATACAATAGCAGACTACTTCATACTCCTCGCCATCTAGACTGACCATGAATTCCAATGACCTTCGCGTACTGATACATGCGCCTTCAAGCACTGGCTTGGCGCGCGCCCGCAACAACGCACTGAATATTCTGCGCGATCGGCCTGACGCCCAAATACATATCGTGGTCAACGCAGATGGGGTCCGCGCAGCGCTGGAAACCCCTCATCCGGAAACCGACAAACTATTGCTCGCATGTGCGAACACGCTCAGCAAAATCGGTGTCGTTACGCCCCAGGACTTGCAAACCGTACCAAGCGCCGCAATCGCTTTGGTTACCATGCAGCAAGACGGCTGGCTCTACATTCGCG
>DATJCP010000391.1:0-7153 GCA_035514715.1 Candidimonas sp. | reverse complement strand
TGCTTCATGATGCGCTCTTTTTCGCGTTCCCAATCTTTATCGCGCGCCACATCGCGCTTATCGTGCAGCTTTTTACCGCGGCCCAGGCCGAAATCAAGCTTGATCCGCCCGTTCTTATAATGCAGGTTTAGCGGCACCAATGTATAGCCGCGCTGTTCCACTTTGCCAATCAGCTTGCTGATTTCTTCCGCATGCAGCAGCAACTTGCGAGTGCGTGTGGCATTCGGATGTATATGGGTAGAGGCGGTAGGTAGCGCGCTGATGTGCATCCCAATGATCCACAGGGCGCCGTCGCGCACGATAACATAGCTTTCTTTGAGCTGTACGTGACCCGCGCGTATGGCTTTTACCTCCCAGCCTTCAAGCACAAGACCGGCTTCGTAGCGGTCTTCAATGAAGTAATCGTGCGTTGCTTTGCGGTTGTCGACAATGCTCATGAATCAATTTAGTTATAGACTGTAAAATCAGTACATTCTATCCATTAACTACTTTCAATGCATACAGTCCAGCGTTCCGTCCTTGTTCCGCACAGCCGTGCCCAGATGTTCGACCTTGTTGCCGACGTCGCCAGCTACCCCGAATTCATGCCTTGGTGCGGCGGGGCCAAGGTGCACAGGCACGACGAAAAAGGCATGGAGGCATCAGTCACCATCAGCATTGCCGGCATGAAGCAAACCTTTACCACCCGCAACGAACACGATTATCCCGGCCTCATTACCTTTCACCTGGTCGATGGTCCGTTCTCGGCACTGACGGGCAGATGGGAGTTCCACGAACTGGCGCAAGATGCCTGCAAAGTGGTCTACATCATGGAATATGCGTTTTCCAGCCGCACGCTTGAAGCCGTGGTCGGGCCTATATTCAACCGCATCGCCAGCAGTTTCATTGACTCTTTTACCCAGCGCGCGCTGGTGGTATATGAAAAATGATGCCCAACGCCAACAATGCCGTAGCGGTGCAACTGGTATACGCTGAACCGGATTCAGTCTGGCAGGCCGATTTGCAATTGCCTGCAGGTACAACCGTCGCCCAGGCGCTTGAAGCCAGCCGGTTCGCCAGCCTATTTCCCAATTATCCTTACGATGCATTGGCCGTTGGCATATATGGGCAAGTTTGCACTACAGACCGCATCCTGGCCGACGGCGATCGTATCGAAATATATAGGCAGCTGACGTTCGACCCTATGGAATCGCGGCAACGCCGGGCGGCGCACCGCAAGGCGTTCATGACAAAACCCAAGAATCGGCCCAAACGGCGCAAAGCAAAAATTGCCGCGGGCCTGCAGGAACCCTGAGCACGGCGATTGTCGTGCATATGACAAAAAAAAGTATCGTAACGCGCTAAGGTAAACAATATAAAAGACAAGCTGGATACGCAGCTTGCGATATGACCTTATCTAGGTAGGAGACATAAGCATGGATTTCCGGCTAAGCGATGAACAACTAGCCTTTGCCCAGGCGGCCCGCGATTTCGCCATAGGCGAACTTGAACCCAATGCAGCGCGCTGGGATGCCGATAGCGTATTTCCGCGCGAGGCCTTCGCCCGTGCGGGCGAAATGGGCTTCTGCGCTATTTATGCGCCAGAATCAATAGGGGGGCTGGGGCTGCCTCGCCTGGACGCCACGCTGGTGTTCGAAGAAATGGCCGCCTACGACCCGTCTACAACCGCCTTCCTGACCATACACAATATGGCCACCTGGATGGTAGGGACCTGGGGCACCGAGGCCGTACGCGAGGCCTGGGGGCCTGCCTTGGCCTCTGGTGAAAAGCTGGCGTCCTATTGCTTGACTGAACCCGGAGCTGGCTCGGATGCAGGCTCCTTGTCCACACGGGCGGAAAAACGCGGCGGGTCCTATGTGCTTAATGGCGCAAAAGCCTTTATCTCGGGGGCTGGCGATACCGACGTCATGGTAGTCATGGCCCGCACCGGCGGGCCCGGCGCCAAAGGGGTTTCCGCTTTCGTTGTGCCTTCCGATACACCAGGCATCACTTATGGCCGCAAAGAAGACAAAATGGGCTGGAACAGCCAGTCGACCCGCCCGGTTACCTTCGACAATGCGCAAATTCCAGCCGAAAATCTGCTGGGCGCCGAAGGGGAAGGCTTCAAGTTCGCAATGAAAGGGCTGGACGGCGGGCGCATCAATATCGCCACCTGCTCTGTAGGCGCCGCCCAAGGCGCTTACGAAGCCGCAAGGCGGTACATGGGCGAACGCAAGCAGTTCGGGCAGCCCCTGGCCACCTTCCAGGCCTTGCAGTTCAAGCTTGCCGACATGCTGACCCATATCGTGGCATCGCGCCAAATGGTGCGCCTGGCTGCCGCCAAACTGGATGAAAACGATCCCCAGGCATCGACCTATTGCGCCATGGCCAAACGCCTGGCAACCGATCTTTGCTTCCAAGCCTGCCTCGATGCGCAACAAATCCATGGCGGCTACGGGTATCTTAAAGATTATCCCCTCGAGCGTCTGGTGCGCGATACCCGCGTCCATCAGATTCTTGAAGGAACCAACGAAATCATGCGCGTCATTATTGCGCGGCAATTACTCGAAAAAGGAGCCGATATCCGATGAACGCCCCGGTGTTATTCCAGGTCCTGGACGCAGCCAACAACATGAAGGTGGGCATTGCCACCTTGAACAGTCCACAAACGCTTAACGGCTTGTCGCTGGATATGTGCAATCTCCTGGCCGAGCAATTAAACGAATGGCAAGACGACGAATCGATTGCCATGGTCGTTTTCAGGGGGGCAGGGGAAAAGGCATTCTGCGCTGGCGGTGATTTGCATGGCTTATACAAGGCTATGCAGGAAAATGCCAACGGCGAAGCCTGGAACAATACCTATGCCCGCAAGTTCTTCGACGATGAATACCGCCTGGATTATCAAATCCACACTTATCCGAAACCCATACTGTGCTGGGGCAATGGCATCGTCATGGGCGGCGGCGTAGGGCTAATGATGGGCGCCAGCCATCGGGTAGTCACCGACACCACCCGTTTTGCCATGCCCGAAATTTCTATCGGCTTATTCCCTGATGTCGGCGGCACCTGGATGCTGGCCCGCCTTCCCGGCGGAACAGGGCTGTTCCTGGCGCTGACTGGCGCGCAACTGGGGGCCGGTGACTGCCGCTTCCTGGGGCTGGCCGACTATACCTTGGGCTCGGGCCAATGGGACGAGCTGGTTGGCAAGCTGCAAGCAGCCAACTGGTCAGGCGCCCGCAGCGATAACGACCTTGTGTTGCGCCGCTTGCTGATCGCGCTACAGCCCAGCGCCGATATCGCGTCAGGGCCGCTGCAACAGCATTATTCGCTGATCAGGCAGTCGTGCGACGGCGCCGATTTCAACGCCATTTGCTCTGCTGTCGCCAGTTGGGCCGATCACGAAGACCCATGGCTCAAGCGCGCAGCAGCTACGTTCAAGTCCGGGGCGCCCGGTTCGGCGCGTTTAAGCTTCGCCTTGCTGGACCGTGTGCGCCTGCTGTCGCTGGCTGAAGTCTTTCGCCAGGAATACATTGTGTCGCTGCATTGCGGCGTGCAAGGTGATTTCCAGGAAGGCATACGTGCCTTGCTTATAGATAAAGATAAACAGCCTAAATGGAACCCCGCCACGCTGGAAGAGGCCACCGATGCTTGGGTGCAGCGTTTTTTCCAGATTCCCTGGCCCGATCTGGTCGCACATCCACTGACCGACCTTGAACACATGGCCCCCGAAGGGAGCATGGCAACGCTTTAAGATTTGCACAAGACATTATTGATACTTAAAAACACAGGAGACAACAATGAGTCGTATTGCATTTATCGGCCTGGGCCACATGGGTAGCCCTATGGCCTTGAATCTGGTGAAAGCCGGACATGAACTGGTCGTGTTCGACCTGGTGCCTGCCGCAATCAAAACGCTGGTCGACGCAGGCGCCAGCGCCGCGCCCTCTGCGCAGGCCGCCGTCGCCAATGCGGATGCCGTTATTTCCATGTTGCCCGCAAGCAAGCATGTGGAAGGTTTGTATTTGGGCGAGGCCGGGCTTTTAGCCCATATTGCCGAAGGCACCTTGGTGCTGGAGTGCAGCACCATTGCGCCGGAATCCGCCCGCAAGGTAGCCGAGGCTGCCGCCAAATGCGGTGTGCGCATGATAGATGCGCCAGTATCGGGTGGTACGGGCGGCGCCATTGCCGGGACGCTAACGTTTATTGTCGGCGGCGAGGCCGGCGATCTGGAGGCCGCCCGGCCTTACCTGGAAAAAATGGGGAAGAATATTTTCCATGCCGGCACAGCCGGAGCAGGGCAGGTAGCCAAGATTTGCAACAATATGCTGCTAGGCATTCTTATGGCCGGCACTTCCGAGGCATTGGCGCTGGGCGTTGCCAGCGGTCTAGACCCCAAAGTACTGTCCGACATCATTGCCAAAAGCTCAGGCCGCAATTGGGCTACTGAACTTTACAACCCATGGCCTGGCGTCATGGAAAATGCTCCAGCATCCAAAGACTATGCCGGCGGGTTCGGGGTAGACCTGATGCTGAAGGATCTTGGCCTGGCTGCCGAATCGGCTTTGAACGCCCGCGCTTCGGTACCTTTGGGTGAACTGGCCCGTAACCTGTATTCCATGCACAGCGCCCAAGGCAATGGCGCTTTGGATTTTTCCAGCATCTTGAACTTATTCAAGAAATAAATTCAGAAGGGCTGGGTTACCTTGCAAAGCAAGCGTAATCCAGCCTCTGCCTGCCAGCCTTTACTTATTCTTTGGTTGTAATGTGATAGGGCAATGGCATGATCTGAATGGCGGGGCCATCGGCCTTGCCCAAACGGAAATCAGCGCTGTCCAAATCAGCAAGCTGGACTTCCATCAGCACATGTAAACCATCTGCCTGCGCCGCATTAATGATGCGGCCGCAAGGGTTTCCTGGATTATGCGCGTCATAGGTATCTATGCCGGCAAGCGTTCCAGCCTCCATTCCTTCAGGTTGACTCACTATGCCATAGGCCATGCGGCGCTTGACGGTGCCGCGATAATGGCTGCGGGCTACGACTTCCTGGCCCGGATAGCACCCCTTGGTGAAGCTTACGCCATCGATCAGGTCCAGGTTTAGTGTTTGCGGAATGAAAACATCTTGTGTGGCGGCTTCGACCCAGGGAAGGCCGGCGGCAATATCGGCAGAGCGCCAGCGCTCGCCCGCCTGAGCAGCATCGGGGCTGGCGATGACAGCCTCTACGGCGGCGTTATCATGGAGCTCGGCAACAAACCACCAGCGCGTCATGCTGTTATCCGCACTGGGTGCGGCGATCCAGCTTCCGGCGTCGGTACGCGCCACGCTCCAGATGGGTGGTTGGGCCGAAAGAATGGCGGCCTCTTGAAGCAGGCTATAGCCAGGCGTCTGGGCGGATACTTCTTCTTTATAATTGGAAGAGGCATGCATCGTAATGCCCAGGACTTTCAATGGGGTCAGTTGCAGCTTGGCTTTGGCGCGCAGTACAAACATGGACAGTCGCTTGATCAAGGCCGGGGCAATATCTGCCTTGACTATGGCATGCAGGGAAGGGGTTTCACCCTGCTGGCTTTGCCACATGACCATATTGCCCAGTAAGCGCCCTTTGGCAGTGCAGTAGCCGGCGTAACGGGCATGGGCCGGCGTCAAGCCGACAATATCGTGGGTAAGCTGGCCGTGCAAAAAACTGGCTGCATCTTGTCCAGTAATTTCGATAACGGCAAGATCATTTAGCGGGGCAACAAAGCTTGAAATATTGTTCATGGAAGAAACACAGCTCGCAACAAAAGACACAGGCAAAGGTAGCGTTTATGATAACGGGCTTCGGGAAATCATGCTGCGATACCCTTATTGGCTGATGGCCTGACCTGAACCGGCAAATCCCACCCTTTGCTGGACTACATGTTGGTTTAATGAAAAAACTCAAACTTATCGTTTTATATCTGCTTTTGCTGCTGGCTATTGCCGCTACCGGCTTAAGCGCCGCTGCCTGGTATTGGGTAGGGCATCCTGTTGCCATGGACAGCGACCGTATCGATTACGTAGTCGAATCGGGCAGCCGCCCACGGACGATTGCGCAACTGATGAACAAGTCGGGCATACATATCAACGACATTGCGTTCGTCGCTCTTGCGCGATTAAGTGGGCGCGATACCTTGCTTAAAGCCGGCGCCTACGAAGCGGTTCGGGGAGACACTCCCAGAACGCTGCTGGAACGCATGGCAAATGGCGACATGACCCAGACCCAAATCACTTTGGTGGAAGGGTGGACGTATCAGCGCATCCGTCAAGCATTGCGTGAAGACCCGCAGGTCAAGCAAACACTGTCCACAATGTCGGATGAGGAACTCCTGCAAAAGCTCGGTTCATCGGAAACCAGCCCGGAAGGCCTGTTTTATCCTGACACCTATGTCTTTGTGCCAGGGTCTGCTGATTTCGATATTCTGCGTCGCGCCTTTCACGCTCAAAAACAGCTATTGGACACCGCCTGGAACGAGCGCGATCCACAGCTTCCGCTGAAAACACCCTACGAAGCGCTGATCCTGGCTTCCATCATCGAAAAAGAAACCGGTCACAGCGCCGATCGGGACCGGGTGGCGGGTGTTTTTGTGAACCGCTTGCGCATAGGCATGCCGCTGCAAACCGACCCTACCGTCATATACGGCATGGGCGACGCTTATCAGGGCCGGATACGTAAAAAAGACCTGACAACCGATACCCCCTGGAATACCTATACCAGAGGCGGCCTGCCGCCTACGCCTATTGCCAGCGCCGGGCGGGCCGCTTTGCTTGCCGCCTTGCATCCCGAGGCGCATAAATTCTTGTATTTCGTTTCTCGCGGCGATGGCACCAGCGAGTTTTCCGCCAACCTTCTGGATCACAACCGGGCTGTGTCCAAATTCATACTGGGACGTCGTAACTAATGCATAAGCAGCGTGGTTGTTTTATTACCCTTGAGGGCGTGGATGGCGCAGGCAAAAGCACCCACATCCAGTGGTTGGTTGAAGAACTGCAGCTACGCGGGGTCAAGGTGGTTTCCACCCGGGAACCCGGCGGAACCGCCATGGGCGAGCAGTTGCGGCAATTAGTGCTGACCCAGCCCATGGGCCTGAAAACAGAAACCCTGCTGATGTTTGCAGGCCGGTGCGAACACATAGAAACCGTGATCAAGCCTGCC
>DATJCP010000390.1:0-5016 GCA_035514715.1 Candidimonas sp. | reverse complement strand
TGGTTCGCCCATCAATTCCAATATGGGTTTTACTTCTTGCCCGATATCCACCGAGTTCAAGATGGACTGCAATTGCTTTTGGCGCTGGTTGGCTCCCGTAGCAGAGTCGCTTGTTCCCCCTAATGAGGTCTTTGCCACGTTGTAGCCGGCTTCGGCCATCTGGCCTGCCAGCATAGGGGTACACCCTGCCAAAACTGCAAACGCGGCTCCGCTTATGGCGATGGACAGCATTGTGGCTATCCTGTTCATTGTGTACATATATATTGGTCTTTCCCTGCAAGCAGGCGCCGTTGAATAGTCATAGGCAACAGGGTACCCGGGTCTGTCAGCCACATTTCATTCAGATTGCAACATTCTGGAAGCCAATTGCGAGACCTGTTATTGCTGCGATGCATCATTTCCCTAAAGACTGGGAGCGTATTGTCGTTAACCCTAGGGCAACAGGCATTTACGCCTAATCCCATATCGTTGCCTATGGTTTCAAACGGTATGGGCTATTGCTTCAAATTGTCCAGCTTCTTTCAACGCCAGCGATTTATTGCCTCATTCGAGGCGGTTGCCTTGTGCGCGTAAAGAATGGCATCAACGTCAACATTCACTGATTCACCCGGAAATAACAGCAATGAAGATCTTTACGAATATGCGCATCGGCAACCGGCTTGGGCTGGGTTTTGCTGTGGTGCTTGCCTTGGCGCTTGTCATTACCAGTATTGGCGTCTGGCGTTTGTATTCCATTTCGCAGACGACTCAATATCTGATGGCTGTTCCTCTTGAAAAGGAGCGTCTGATCAGCGATTGGTATCGCAACCTGACCAATGGCATAAACAGGACCATGGCCATTGCGAAAAGCACAGATCCAGCACTTGGGCCATTCTTTGCCAAGCAAACCGCCGCCGCGACCAATGAGTCGACTGAGCTTCAGAAAAAAATCATACCCTTGCTCGTTGCGGACGAGGAAAAAGAACTGTTCAAGCTCATCATGGAATACCGCAAGGTATATCTTTCTACGCGTGATGCAATGACAAAGAAAAAGGTTGCTGGCGATACGGAAGAGGCAACACGGATATTTACGCAGGAATTCATTCCTGGCGCGGATAAGTACCAGGAATCGGTTCGGAAATTGGTCGAGTCGCAACGAGTTTTCATGGACAAAACCGGTACTGAAATTGCGCAGGCCAATGCGATGAGCCGTCAGACCCTGCTCACGCTCGCCGTTATCATGGCATTGTTCAGTATTATTTTCGCTTGGCGCCTGACCACAGGCATCACTCATCCTTTACGGCGTGCAGTCGATGCGGCCCGCAGGGTAGCCAGTGGTGACTTGAGCGGTCAAATCGCGGTGCATTCAACTGATGAAACTGGCCAGCTTTTGCAGTCGCTCAAGGACATGACGGCCAATTTGCTAACCTTGATAGGCAATGTTCGCAGTGGCACCCAAAGCATCGCTACCGCTTCCAGTGAAATTGCTTCAGGCAACCTGGATCTGTCGTCCCGCACTGAAGAACAAGCCAGTTCGCTGACGGAAACCGCTTCCGCCATGGAAGAGCTGACCAATACGGTCAAGCAAACCGCCGATAATGCACAGCAGGCCAACCAGTTGGTGCAAGCCACTTCGGTCATTGCCTCCAAAGGCGGCGAAGCGACATCGGAAGTCGTCACTACGATGGAGTCGATCAATCAGTCGGCGCATAAAATCGTCGATATCATTGGCGTTATCGACGGGATTGCTTTTCAAACCAACATCCTGGCGCTTAATGCCGCGGTCGAAGCCGCCAGGGACGGAGAGCAAGGCAAAGGTCTTGCTGTGGTGGCAACTGAAGTGCGCAGCCTGGCTCAGCGCAGCGCAACCGCTGCCAAGGAAATCAAAACCCTGATCAACGACGCGGTGGGGAAAATAGAAACCGGCGGCAGGCTGGTTCAGCAGGCGGGGTCGACTATTGACGAAGTGGTCGCCAGCGTTAAACGGGTTACTGATATCGTCGGTGAAATATCGATGGCCAGCAACGAGCAGAGCATTGGCATCGAGCAAGTGAATCAGGCTATTTTGCAAATGGACCAAGTTACGCAGCAAAATGCGGCGCTGGTCGAGCAGGCGGCGGCTGCGACAGGCAGTATGCAGGACCAGGCAGACCACCTTACTCGTGCAGTAAGCGTATTCAACCTCGGTAACTATGCCTTGCCTATTGCGCCGGTTCGTCAGGAAGCGTCGGCACTCAGGCCAAAGGCAGGTAAGCCGGCTTCGTTGCCCAAAGCCAAAGCACCTCGCAAGGCGGCGGTTCCTGCTTTGGCGCCGGCCCGCTTGCAGGCCGCTGGCGGCAACAGCGATTGGGAAGAGTTCTAACGCGTATTGATTTACTGTAGGATTGCTGCCGGATTGTGCCCGCTTAGGGCGTCAGTCCGGCCTTGGGCGGATCGTCAGCGGTTCGCCCATTCTTGTATGGCGGGCCAGATATCATCAGGCGATTCGGCAATGGCATCGGCTTCCCAGGCAAGGACGGCGGTTTCCCGGCCGCAATAGCCATAGGCAGCCACAATGGTTGCCATACCGGCCGCTTTGCCGGCGATGATGTCGCGCTCGTCGTCGCCGACGTAGATACAGTCGCCCGGCTCGAACCCGGCTACCTGCGCCGCATGAAGCAGTGGAGCGGGATGCGGCTTGGCGTGGTCGGTGGTGTCGCCGCCGACGGTGACAGCGCAATCGGTATACAAGCCCAGGTGCACAACCAGCGGAACTGCTAGATATTCCATTTTGTTGGTGACAATACCCCAGGCGTAGCCGCTTTCCTTAAGCGTTGCCAGCAACGGCTTCACCCCTGGAAACAAGGTGGTGAGCGTGGTCATGTCTTGTTCATAGTCTGTCAGGAATTGCTGGCGACAGGCTTCGTATTCGGGGTGGTCAGGATCCATGTCGAGCCCGGCTTTAAGCAGGCCGCGCGCACCGTGGGAAGCGTAGGGGCGCAAGGCTTCGTAGGGCAGGGGAGCCAAACCTTTGCGGGTGCGCTGCTTATTGGCTGCGGCGGCCAGGTCGGGAGCGGTATCGGCCAAGGTGCCGTCGAAATCGAATAGAACAAGTTTTTGCATGCGTATCAGCTCTCGCGACGTGTCGCCAAAAGATAATTGACAGAGGTATCGTGGGTGATTTTGTAAAGGTCGGTGATGGGGTTGTATTCCATTCCCGCCAGCGTTGTTGCTGCCAGGCCGGCACGGCGTACAGAGGCCATGAGCTCGCTAGGTTTGATGAAACTTTCGTAGCTATGTGTGCCCTTTGGCAGCAAGCGCAGCAGGTATTCTGCGCCGACAATGGCAAACAGGAAGGATTTGGGGTTGCGATTAAGCGTGGAAAAGAACACCCAGCCGCCAGGCTTGACCAGGGTGGCGCACGCTTGCACGATAGAACCGGGATCTGGCACGTGTTCAAGCATTTCCATGCAGGTAACGATATCGAATTTGCCTGGATGTTCGCTGGCCATTTGTTCTGCGCTGATAGTCTGGTAGTCGACAGGAACGCCTGACTCCAGCCCATGAAGCCGGGCAACGGTCAACGATTTTTCAGCCAGGTCTATGCCCGTGACTTTGGCCCCGGCTTTTGCCATGCTTTCGGCCAGTATTCCGCCGCCGCAGCCGACATCAAGCACTTTTTTTCCATCAATCGAGCCGGTTTGGCCGAGTATCCATTCCAGGCGCAATGGGTTGATGGCATGCAAAGGCTTGAATTCGCTTTCAGGATCCCACCAGCGCGAGGCCAAGGCGCTGAACTTATCGAGTTCGGCCTGGTCTACATTAGGAGCGTTGGTTTGAGGGGAGGTTGCGGTAGCGTTCATGTGCAGTCCGAAGCTAGTGTTGGAAAGTGCCGGCAGCAAGCAAAGAAGCCAGCCGGAAATGAATAAGGGCCCCGCTATGCGGAGCCCTTATTGTAGCGTTTAACGCAACAAGTATTACAGCAAAGTATTACTTGCGAACGCCAACGATTTCGATCTCTACGCGACGGTTCTGTGCGCGGCCTTCACGAGTCTTGTTGCTGGCAACAGGGCTCGATTCGCCTTTACCTTCGGCATAGATACGGTCAGCAGGGATGCCTTTCGTAACCAGGTAGTTCTTGACCGTGTTAGCACGGCGCTCGGACAGGCCTTGGTTGTACTTTTCAGTACCGATGGAGTCTGTGTGACCAGTTGCGATGAGCGTTTCCAGGTTGACTGTGTCGGCTTGTGCAGCGACTTGGTCAAGGATTTGACGGCCTTCAGGCTTCAGTGTTGCTTTGTCGAAGTCGAAGAATGTGTCAGCGTTCAACACAACTTTGGTGGAAGTAGGGGCAACCACTGGCGCTTGAGCTTGAGCTACTGGCACACCGTCGCAGCCGGGGATACCGGTAGCTGGAGTCCAGAAGTTGTCGCGCCAGCACAGTTCGTTGGTGCCGTTTTTCCAAACGTCGCCGAACGGATTTTGCCAGTTGTCGACAGTTTGCGCAGATACTGCGCCAGTAGCCGAAGTGGCTGCAATGGCGAGTGCTAGTGCGATTTTGGAGGGTTTGTTCATGTTTCTCCTCGTTGAGCTTAATGCTGGTAAGTGACCGCAGCGAACCCCCGCCGCATATCAAGAAAACGGAGCCAGTATAGCAACGCTATGATTGAATCAAAGAATTGCGCTGGGTTTCATGCGTTGTTAGGGCGAATCTTACGGCATTTCTGTCCGGTTAGTTAAGTCTGATCTGCGCTTATCGTCCAGATATTCGGATTTCTACCCTATCTACCGTTATATCGTTGGTTTTTGACAACACGGTTACGAGGTTAAAGTGCTTTGTGAGCAGCTTGCGGCAAGCGCACTGGTTAGGCCGGTTTGCTCTTGTATCTACAGGACTGTCTACAACGTAAAGCGGCGATACAGGTGCAAGTGTTAGAATTTCCCATTCGCCCGTCATCGGTCCAGTTTCACGATTTTTACGTTTTAGACAATCTATGGATTCCTTTGCCAAGGAGACCCTTCCAATTTCGTTGGAAGAGGAAATGCGCCGCAGTTACC
>DATJCP010000389.1:0-4388 GCA_035514715.1 Candidimonas sp. | reverse complement strand
CTGCGAGCCGGCGAATGCGGTGGCGATCTTCAAATCTACGAGTTCGTCTATCCAGTCTGGCCGGGTGGCAATATAGCCGCAACGCACCGAGGCCGATAGCGTCTTGGAAAAACTGCCTATTTGTATCACTCTATTCAGGCCATCGAATGTGGCCAGGCGTACTGCTGGCTCAGGTTCGAAATCGGCAAAAATGTCGTCTTCGATAACGATAAGGTCGTGTGCTTCGATGAGTTTGAGCAGGCGGTGGGCGACGACTGGGGCCAGGGTGGCGCCTGTCGGGTTGTGCAAGCCCGAGTTGGTAATGTAGAGGCGCGGCTTATGTTCGGCGAGGGCTTGTGCGAATTGGTCTATGTCAGGACCGTTGGCAGTGTATGGAACGCTTATCACCTTGGCGCGGTGCGCGCGCAACAAGGCATGGAAATTGAAATAGCAGGGGTCGTCCACCAAGACGGTATCACCCGGCTCGATCAGGAAGCGGCATAGCAGGTCAATGGCGTGTGTGCCGGAATCGGTCAGCAGGATCTGGTCTGGCGATGCTTCTGTTCCCCGTTCCAGCAGCCGCCGTGCCAACAACTGGCGCAATGCCGCCGAACCCAAGGGCGAGGCGTAGTCCGCCAGGTTGGCATCTTCGGCGCGCGCAGCCGATCGCAACGCACGGCGCAGGCCGTCTTGCGGCATCCATGACGGCGGCAGCCAGCCGCAGCCGGGCTTTAGCGTATCGTCGCTGGCTTGCAGCGATTGCCGCGATACCCACAAGGGGTCGACCGCGCGCTCCAGCTTGGCGCCGAGCTCAGAAAGGAATAAAGGTGCGGTATGCCCGGCAACATAAAAGCCGGAGCCGGGGCGAGAATTGATGACGCCCTCGGCAGCCAGCCTGTCATAGGCGTCGACTACGGTGGACTTGGATATTTGCATCAGTTGGGCAAAGCTGCGTATTGAAGGCAGGCGCGCGCCCGGGACGAGCTGGCGTCCGGCGATGCGGCTGCGTATGGTGCTCATGGCCTGCTCGACCAGCGTACCGTTTTGAGATGCGTGCGCGGAAACTCTATCCATCTGTATTGCCTTTTTTACCATGACAGTTTCTGATTATTGTACTGAATTGTCTCTGGCGGCAAGGGCTAATTGCGGCGACACTTTGGGCATCTTGGGAGATGCACATTATGAAGAAGGTCACCGACGGCTGGCTTAGCGGTTTTATCGGGATGTTGATATTTAGCGGTTCTTTGCCGGCTACGCGTGTAGCGGTACTGGATTTCGATCCTGTATTTCTTACCTTGGCCCGCGCCGCGATTGCCGGGCTATTGGCGCTGCTCTTGCTGGTGGCCTTGCGGCCCAAGCTGCCTGCCCGGAATGAATTGCTTCCTCTTGTGGTTGTCGGGCTGGGCGTAGTGGTGGGTTTTCCTTTGTTGACAGCACTGGCCTTGCAGCACATTACCGCTGCCTATTCCATGGTGTTTATAGGCCTGCTGCCTTTGGCCACGGGCATTTTCGGCGTGGTGCGCGGCAAAGAGCGGCCTAGGCCGGTGTTTTGGTTGTTTGCGGTCTTGGGTAGTTTGCTGGTGGGCGCCTTTGCATTCGCTAACAGCGAAAGCTCGTCGCTGATTGGGGCGTTGTTGATGCTGGCAGCTGTACTGGTGTGCGGCTTGGGGTATGCCGAAGGGGCTGTGCTGTCGCGCCGTCTGGGCGGGTGGCAGGTGATTTGCTGGGCGCTGGTGTTGCCCTTGCCGTTGATGCTGTTTGCCGTTTTTAAGTTCTGGCCTGTTTCGCTGGCGGCGGTGCAGGCGCCTGCCTGGGTGGGGTTGGGTTATGTGTCGCTGTTCAGTATGTTGATCGGATTTATGTTCTGGTATCGGGGATTGGCGCTGGGCGGTATTGCCGCGGTGGGGCAGTTGCAATTGCTGCAACCGTTCTTTGGTCTATTGCTGGCGGCGACGTTACTTGGAGAACCGTTCAAGTGGTCTATGGTGGTGGTTATGATCGCTGCTGCTGCTTGTGTCGCTGGGGCTAAGCATGTTGCGGGTGGAAGGCGGGCTGTTGCTGTGCCGTAGAGAGTGTTTTTTCTAGGATATTCGGCATGCCTAGTTCCAATTAATGCGATTTACGCAAGCCAGCATAATGTACCAATGAGGATACGCGCGCGGATTGATTTCCTGACCACCTTCTCAGGCCTCAGCCATACCCTGTTTACACATTCGTAGGTCGGATTAGCATGAAGCGTAATCCGACAACCAGCATCACAAAATCAAACCAATAGCACCGCTAATCAAGCTGGTCGATTGCTGCTGCTTTTAGTGGCCTACAGAGAGTCCTGTCGCCTTGATCAGATCTGCCCATTTTTTACGATCTTGATCGAGAAAAGTTTGTAAATCGCTGGAGGATCCCTTGCCTGCAATCATGCCAGCGGCATCCAGAGCGTCTTTGAATGTGGGGGTTTTAACTATTTCCGCCAGCAATTCATTGATTCTATTAATGTGTTCGGGCGCAACTCCCTTTACGGTGGCTGCGGCAAACCATTGGCTTGCGTCATAGCCCGGTATGCCGGCTTCTTGCACTGTGGGTACATTAGGCAAGCTCTCCAGCCTATAGGTGGTGGTAACCGCATAGGCTTTTAGCGCGTGATTGCGTATGTGGGGCAGAACGGGGGTTGGACCTAGTATCGCCAGGGGAACTTGCGCGCCCACAACGTCAGAAACCGCTTGGCCACCACCTTTATACGGAACCTGAACCAGTTCGATTTTTGCTGAGTGGTTGAGCAGTTCGCCGGCCAAGTGTTGCGATGTTCCTGTGCCCGAAGTGGCATAGCTCCAGGCATTGGGCTGGGCCATAGCGCTGCCAATGACTTCTTTAAGTGTATTTTCCTTGTTTTTGGTAGGGCCGACTATTACCATGGGGCCCTCGGCTAATAGCATGATAGGGGTCAATTCTTTGCCAATTTCGGGCTCGTTGCGAGGGTAGATAATCGGGCCGGGAACCGTAATCAGCATAATATCTTTAGGTGCTGACTGGGCTGCTTGTTGCAAGGCGATGGCGCCTGATGCACCTGGACGGTTTTCAACCACAACTGACTGGCCCAGTTTTTCAGCCAGCTGCCCAGCTGCAATGCGTGTCAGCACATCTGCCGTGCCTCCGGGGGCGAATCCAACGATCCAGCGCAATGGTTGTTGCGGCCAAGGCGCAGACTGAGCATGCACTTGTCCAGCGGCTGAGAGTAGCCCAGCCATGCTTAATGCTGCTAGTGCCGATGATAGGTAATTACGCATCAGGTAAGCCTCTTTTTTATCTAATAAAATTGCTTGGTTTTGGACGTGTCGGGTCAGCTTTCGTCTGGCGTGCCAGGAATCGTGTTGGGGTGCGCGGCGCAACTTTCGTTAAAGCGGTGCATCATTTTCAGAGCGGGGCCTAACACCCAGGTATTCAGGATAAGGACATCGCTTTCTTCTTTTGGGTCGGCAAGCAAATTGAACAGGTAGGGCGATTCAAGCTTCCCCTGGCCCTGGTTCACTTCAGGCTCCCAATAGAAGTGCAGTTTCCAGTCGCGCCATTTGATGGCGCGCAGATCGTTCTTGATATAAAACAAAAAGCCTTCACGATTAGATTTTTCTTGCTCTCCCAGGAAGAAGGCAGTTTGATCCACACCATCTATCGGTCGATCTTGCGGCAGTTCAGCGCCACCAATGGCCGAGAGCGTTGCGTACAGATCGGTGACGTGAACGATTTCGTTGCTGACTTGCCCAGCTTGCACCTTGCCTGGCCAGCGGATGATGAAGGGTACGCGCAGGCTGCCTTCCATGGCGGTGTGATAGGTGCCCGACCAGGGGCCTGCTGTGCCGCGATAGGGGCGCCGGAACTCGGGCCCGTTATCACTGCAGAAAATTAGTACCGTATTGTCTTCTATGCCCATTTCCTTGAGTGCTGCTGTGATCTGGCCCACGCGGTGATCCATCTCAACCATTGAGTCGGCAAAATCGCCTGCATTAGTGCGTCCGGCAAAGTCGGGGTGAGGGAGGGTGGGAAAGTGCAAGTGCACTAGCGGTAGATAAAGAAAAAACGGCTGGCCATTGGCATGATGCTTGTGCATAAAGTCGATGGATTTATCAACTAGGTCGGCATCTATGCCACGCCGGGCTTCAAGATCGTATACCTTGATCTCTTTGGAGTTCTGTCCTGCCTGGCCTTCCATGATGTAGGGTAGGTCGACGACAGACGGATCAAACCCTACGGTAGATGTGAATTGGCTTTCGTCGGTGGTGCGAGGTATGCCATACCATTCATCGAAGCCGCGGTCACTGGGATAGCGGCCTGGAACATCTCCAAGATGCCATTTTCCAAAGTGGGCCGTTGCGTAGCCTTGTTTGGAGAGCTGTTGCGCAAGCGTAATTTCGTTTCGA
>DATJCP010000388.1:0-9804 GCA_035514715.1 Candidimonas sp. | reverse complement strand
CCAAACTCACGGGGATACAAGGGCGCGCCTGTTTGAGCAGCCGTTTACGGACGACAGTCCGTGGCTGCGAGTTCGCGCCCGCCCCGGGAATTTGGCCTTGAACCGGGAAGCCCTGGCGAAGCACAGGGCCGCAAACGCGTGAAGCCAGGCACTGCCCCGGTCACAGCCGCCGCTTAAGAAACCATACTACCCACAATCGCTACGGCAAAACGCAGCCAATACCACTGCACCGTGACAGAAAGCATAAAATCATCAATACAACAGCAACCTAAAAATCAAAACAACAAAAACACACCACGCTCCCCAGCCAAAAACCCAAAGAACTATGCAAAAGCAAACAAATAGCAAAGCATTTATGCCAATTTGCTATTTGCAAACCCTCCCTCAACACGTCCCCATTTAATTTAGCGCGATAACAATTGGGGACGTAGTAAGCTTGCGGCACTAAAATACCGGTTTCTGCCCTTTGCAGACACTATTTACCGCTTAACTCAATTAACGCCTGAGGTCGTCATCATGTCAGAACACCCTACGCACGCACTCCCCTCTTACCTTAACTCACACGAATTGGGGCCGTGGGGCGTATACCTGGAGCAGGTCGAGCGCGTTACGCCCTACCTTGGCAAACTCAGCAAATGGGTTGAAACCCTGAAGCGCCCAAAACGCTCGCTTATCGTCGACGTACCGGTCGAACTCGACAATGGTACGATTGCCCACTTTGAAGGCTACCGCGTACAGCACAACACCACGCGCGGCCCAGGCAAAGGCGGCGTACGATTCCACCAAGACGTCACCCTGTCTGAAGTCATGGCCCTGGCCGCCTGGATGTCGGTCAAGACAGCCGCTGTCAACCTGCCATTTGGCGGCGCCAAAGGCGGCATCAGGCTCGATCCGCACAACTATTCCAAGGGCGAACTCGAACGCATCACGCGTCGCTACACCAGCGAGATCGGCGTCATCATTGGGCCAAACAAAGACATCCCCGCACCTGACGTCAACACCAATGCGCAGACCATGGCATGGATGATGGACACCTACTCCATGAATGAAGGCGCCACAACGACAGGCGTAGTCACCGGCAAGCCGGTTTCGCTGGGCGGTAGTCTGGGCCGCGTCGAAGCCACTGGCCGCGGCGTATACGTAGTGGGCTGCGAAGCGGCGCGCGACCAAGGCATACCTATTGAAGGCGCTCGCGTCGTTGTCCAGGGCTTCGGTAATGTGGGCGGCACCGCGGCACGCTTGTTCTACGAGGCCGGCGCCAAGGTCATCGCCGTTCAAGACCACACAGGCTGCATACACAACGCCAATGGCCTTGATGTACTGGCAGTGCTCAAGCACGTTGAAGAAAATGGCGGTGTCGCCGGCAGCCCCAACGCTGAAAGCATGGCCGCCGCAGACTTCTGGGCGCTGGAAACCGAGCTGCTTATCCCTGCCGCCCTGGAAAGCCAGATCCATGAAGGCAATGCCAACTCGGTACGCGCCAAAATCGTTATCGAAGGCGCCAACGGCCCAACCACGCCCGAAGCAGACGACATCCTCACCGCCAATGGCACGCTCATCGTTCCCGACGTGCTGGCCAACGCCGGCGGGGTAACCGTCAGCTATTTCGAGTGGGTGCAGGACTTCTCAAGCTTCTACTGGACCGAGCCTGAAATCAATCATCGCCTGGAACATATGATGCGCGCCGCCTATGCATCCGTATCGGCTGTTTCCAAGGAACACCAGGTCACGCAACGCACCGCTGCGTTCATCACAGCATGCACGCGCATCCTTGAATCGCGCGAAGTTCGCGGCCTGTACCCTTAATCAGCCCGCAGCAAGGCCAGCGGCAGGTCGGCCAGCACCTCAGACAGCAGCAACCTGCTGTCCAGTCCGACCTGATGCCTGCGCCCTCCCAGCACGTCGTGCAAACCCGCGCCAATATACCGGCGCGGCAGCACCACAGCGGTATCGTCCCAGAATATCGGATCTATCAAGGGCAGTTCTCGGCCGCCATGCGCAGCCACCCCTTCTGAACATAAACGGGGCACTACAACCAGTACCTGACGCTCCTGCCAAGCCCGCAAGAACGCCAAAACATGCTTGCTCTTACTTCCCAACACGGGCAGGCCCAAATAGCTTCCGCAAGCAAAAACATCGGAAAGTTCGCGCCGCAGCGCCAGTGCGCTTGCGAGCACGGCCTGTTTCAAACGACCGTCTTCCCAGCTGTCCAACAAGGACATAATGTTGATATCGGCGCCTAACGCCGCCAAACTTGCCTGACGAAGGATGTAATCCACCTCTCGGCGGTTGTCAGGATCCACCAAACTGAAATCCCAGAAGTCCGTTCCCTGGTACAGGTCAGGTACACCCGGGCTGCATACACGCAGCAAGGTTTGCGCCAGTCCGTTAACCGCCCCTGCAGCGGCTATCTTTCTTACAAAGCGCTCTATATCGCACAACAAGTCATGCCCTGGCCTGCCTGGCATCAAGCCGAATACGAAGTCTGCACTTTGCTGCTCATAACCCAGGTTGGGCTCGAACCAATTCGAATTGATCTTGGCCTCGCGCAATGCCTTGGTTTGCCATTGAACGATACGTTCGGCATAGCGCTTCACGCCGACGGCATCATCAGCAGTCAGCCCTGGTGGCCACGCACCTACCAACATCTGAAACAGCATATAGCGCTCGCCAGCCTGAATGGCATTAGCCAGAGGCAAACTACAGCCAGGCCACCGCAACCAGCACTGGCTGACCTGAGCCCATACTTCGGGCATTTCACTTAATACAGCCAACCTGGCCCGCAAGTCTTCACCGCGCTTATGGTCATGGGTCGCCGTTGCCAGCATAGATAGCGGCGCATGCGAAGCTCGCCACAGATTACGCTGATGAAAAGCCTCGGGCGAAATCGCCAATGTCTCTGGATCGGAACCAACTTCATTTCGCGAAAGCAAACGCCCATAGCGGTAGAAAACCGTATCCTCCAGCGATTTGGCCGCCAGGGGTGGAGTCAGCTGCTGAAAGCGACGGATAGCCTCGCATTGCAGATCATGGGCATTCGAGTCTGCGTCAGGCGTCAACGCCATAGGACTTGCGCCCAGCCAGATATCCAGCAGTTCAAGCAACAATTGCTCGCTGCTTTCCGCATATCCCAACCGTGCATGAACCTTCTGCAATACCTGGTCAAAGCAAGCCGTATCGGCATCGCTCCGGCCACCAGGCTGTGCATAGGTTCGGTACACATGAAACACCGTCAACAGTTCATCCAGCACTCTAGCAATCTGCTCGCTCGTCCAGTCCCTGGTTTGAACACTGACTCGCGCCAGTCGCGACAAGGCGCGCAGCAAGCCTTTGCGTTCAGCTACAAAGTGGCGCTGCAACATCACGCACCTGGCATCATGCACAAAACTGCGAATCGAGCGTGCGTCATCGGCCACGGCTTGCCAGTGGGCCGTCAACAAGGGCTCGCCAGCCGGATCATGCAAGACCGCTGCCACCTGATCCATGAAATCGTAGCCGCTGGTACCATTGACTTGCCAGCGGTCATCCAGCGTTTCGCCATCGGCCAGTATCTTCTCGACGATCAGCCAAGGCTCGTCGTGTCGCAGCCCGACTGGCCGCAGCGCAGCCCGTTGCTTGAGCGCCTGAAATAGCTGCCGACAGTAAGCGATGGGTTCAGCCAGCCCATCGACATGATCGACCCGCAAGCCGTCGATCAACCCCTCGGCGAATAGCCGCAGAGGCAGCGCGTGCACCGCATCGAATACCTGCTGTTGCTCTACTCTGACCCCGATAAGCTCGCTGATCTCGAAAAACCGGCGCCAATTAATCGTATCGGCAGCGCAGTGCCACCATGACAAACGATAATGCTGCCGCTCCAGCAAGCCGTGCAAACGTTGCTGCCCGTGCACCAGACGGCTATCGTGCAGCGCCAGCACCTGACGCAGATCTTGGCCCTCGCTCGGCAAAGATCCCGGCGCCAAGGGATAGCGCGCGCCGCAAGCATCAATCTGAAAATCCCCCGCGGCCTTATCTAAAACCAGCCGTATATCGCCACTGGCCAAGGCCTGTCCATAATGCTTGTCCAGGAAAGGCGCCAACACCTTGCCGGTCAGGCCGGGCTGCGACGACTGCCAATCGATATCCAGCCATGCGGCATAAGCGCTATCCGGCCCGTGCTGCAGCACGTCCCACCACCAGGCATTGCCAGAATGGGTCGCCATATGATTGGGGACGATATCCAGAATCAGCCCCATGCTGTGCTCATGCAAACGCTGGACCAGCGACCTTAAGGCCGTTTCGCCACCCAACTCGGAGCTGACTACTGAATGATCGATGACATCATAGCCATGCGTTGACCCCGGTCGGGCACGTGAAATAGGCGAAGTATAGAAATGACTGATGCCCAGTGCAGCGTAGTAAGGGACCTGCTCGCAGGCATCCTGCAAGGTAAAACTGGCATGCAGTTGCAAACGCACCGTGGCCCTGGGCGCAGTCATGCTTGTCTCCTGGCCTGCTTAATGGCTTGAATGCCACGCTTGACATCAGATCTGGTAAAAATCTGGTCGACATCAACGGGCAGGCACTGACTCCAGTTTGGATGCAATGAGTGGCCTCCGACCTCGCTGCCTGGCAGATTCGGTTGATCGACTAGCCCCAGCAAATCCTCCAGCGGGACCATGACCAGGGGAGCGGGCGTATCGGACACAAAAGCCAGCAAGGCATCTCGCGGTGCAGCAGCCGGCAGACCCGCCCCCTGCTCGCTTATGCAACCTGCCGCCTGCAGCGCACACCAAAGCGCCGTCTTGTCATGCAAGCGCGTAGCTGCTTGCCGTGCGGTTTCATCATCCGGCAATTGCCCCAATCGCTCTCGCCAAGCCAAGTCTCGCCCCGCCCACCAGCCGGCAAGAGTGGGAAGATCGTGGGTGGTCGTCATGGCAATGGCATCGGAGGACCAATCGCGTGGCGATAAAAAACCGGCGCTGTCTTCAATAGGGGCTGCTGTTTCCGATGCTGGCATGGAATCGGGACCGGATACGCTGTCGGGCTGATGCACCATTCCAGGTGAACGCTGGAACCACAATACATTGGTACCCAATATCCCCTTATGACTAAGCGTCTCATTAAAACCTTCAGGCACGGTTCCCAGGTTTTCGCCGATCACAATGGCCTTATGCCGCCACGCTTCCAAGGCCAACAACCGCATCATGTCCGCACGCGGGTAGCGCAAGTAAACGCCATCGGCTGCGCTGGCGCCCTGCGGAATCAGCCACATGCGCGCAAGCCCCAGAATATGATCTATGCGTACGCCCCCCGCATGCGCCAGCGCGGCCTGCAACGTTTCCAGAAACGCCAGATAAGCATTCTGGCGCAAGGCACGGGGCGACAATGCAGTAAGCCCCCAATATTGGCCTTGCGGTTGGAAAAGGTCAGGCGGCGCCCCTACCGACACCCCTGCCAGCATCTGACCTTGCCGGCTCCAGGCATAGCTGCCGCGAGGGTCGGTTCCAATGGCCAGATCCGTGATCAAGCCTATGGGCATGCCCGCATCACGCGCACTGTGCTGCGCATACTGAAGGCCCTCGTCGGCAAGCCACTGCAAAAACACATGGAAACTGATTTCCGCTTCGTGCTGTGCCGCATAGATCTGCACACTCTTACCCAGCGGGTCGTGAAAATTGGCAGGCCAATCCTGCCACCCACTTGCAGGCCCCAACGTAGCCTGATGATGGGCGTGCAAGGCTTCATAGCGCCCATGGCTTTCCAATGCCTCGCCACCGCGCTGCCGAAACGCTGTGTAGCGTTGCATAAGATGGTCAACGCCATTATTCCGAAAACTGTCGAACAGACGTCCAAGCACAGCCAGGCGTCTGGGCAGGACGCTAGCCCAATCGATAGTGCTGGCAGCGCACGCCCCATCGCTAATCCTGTCTAGGCCAAGCTCGCCCATTGCCTGCCTTACCGCGGGTTCGCCCAGGACAATAGCCGGGTCGATATACGCCGCATTCAAAAACAAACGACTGGAGGGCGAATAAGGACTGCAGCGTAGCGGGTCGGCGCTGAACATGGCATGCACCGGGCTGATGGCCAAAGCGCTGGCCTGGGCCCGCCCGGCATGGGTGGCCAATCTGGCTAGCGCGCCAAAATCGCCGCCAACTGCCCAACCTGGCCAGATAGGCATGGGACTACTTGGCACCATGTCGTCGCCGCTGGGCGCATCGGATATAGAAAAACGGCACAAGCTATAAACCTGTGCTGCGATACCCCAGTGGCGCGTCTCTGGCCTCCCCGCGATGTCCTTTACGGACGGGCTGCGTTGTGGCGCCACGGCAAGCGTAAGCTGCAGCTGCCCTATCGACAGGCTATGGTACCCAGGCTGAGTGATACCAGGAATACTGACCCGGCCCGGCCCGACGCAACTTGCCGCACCTGCATGGTGCTTGCCATCTTCCAGTGTCAAAACATAAGCCAGAGAGCCCACATAGGGAAACACGAAGGACTCGCCAACGTCGACGATAAACATGGCGCTGTCGGGGCACGACGAACTTTCCTGCGCCAACTGATCCAGACTTTCAGCAATCTGTCGTACGCTGCCGCAAGACAAGCCCAGCGTATTCAACATACTGCGCAACACCGGCTCTTTTACCTGATGCTCCTGACCGTGCACATCTTTCCATACAGGCACCAGACCAGCCGCCTGCGACAACCGCAATAAAGCGAAATCAATCGGAGCTGGGCTACTCATCACTTCCCCTTGCCCCCATCTGCGCCGCCGCAGCGGGCTTGAGCGTTGCCGTGGTACTTGCGGCAGGAACCTGGCCCGCCACAAGCCCACCGTCAGGAACGGAATGGCTCTCGAAGATAATCGACTCGCCTGAGGTCAGGCAATCCACAGGAAGCTCGACGTTTTCCCGGGACAAGTTGCAGTAAAGGCTTAACAGGTTTCCGTTACTCAGCGTCCAGCGGGCAACCAGACAGAAAGGCGCAAGAATGCGGCCTGGCGCACTGCGGGCGCCCACCAGGTACGGCATGACAAACTCACGGCGCACGCGCAGCAATTGACGATAGTAGCCACGCCATGCCAAGGCGTTTTCATCCTGCCCACCGATGGCTATCTTGCACTGTTCCCAGGTTCCCTCATCGTTCGGATCGGGTATGCGCCGCCTGGCCGACGGCTGGGAATACTCAGGGAACCCGGCAAACTCTTTGCGCCGCCCTTCACGCACAGCCAGAGCCAGATCCGCATCCTTGAAACTCGTGAAATATAAAAATGGTGCTGTAGCGCCATACGCTTCGCCCATGAACAGCAGGGGAATATGCGGTGCCAGCAGCTGCAGCGCCACTGCGGCATGCAAGGCCTGGGAATCCCTGCTGCAGAGCGTAATCAGGCGCTCGCCCATCGCACGATTGCCTATCTGGTCGTGATTCTGCAAGAAAAATACGAAGGCCGAAGGCGGCAAGTCAGCGCTAGGCTCGCCACGCGGCAAGCCATTACGCCATGGGCTGGGCTGGCCCTGGTACACAAAGCCTTCGGCCAGTACACGGGCCAACTTGCCGGTCGGGTCATCCTGATAAGCCGTGTAATAGCCTTGGATTTCACCAGTAAGCATGACATGCAGCACATGATGGGCATCGTCATTCCACTGTGCATCAAAACCGTGCCTCATCAGCCTGGCGGCATTGTCGTCATTTTCCAGTACCAAATGCACATGCCTGCCCAGAGGTGTATGCCGACGCACAAACCTGGCCATTTCCGGCAGCCAATCTGGATCCGGCAAGGTATGCACAGCATCAAGACGCAAACCGTCGAATCGGTATTCCCGCAGCCAATACAAGGCATTTTCCGCAAAGAACCTTCTGACTTGGGGCTGGCGAAAATCAATTGCAGGCCCCCACGGCGTTTCCATGTCATTGCGAAAAAAATCCGGCGCGTAAGATGCCAGGTAATTTCCGTCAGGTCCGAAATGGTTATAAACCACATCCAGAAATACCATCATCCCCATGCCATGGGCCGTGTCTATCAATGCTTTCAGATCATCAGGGGAACCATAGGCGCAATCAGGCGCATACGGCAGGACGCCGTCATAACCCCAGTTACGAGGCCCGGAAAAATCGGCAACAGGCATAAGTTGTATGGCTGTCACACCAAGCTCGGCCAAGTCAGCCAGCATGGCCTGGACGCCGACAAAACCGCCAGCCAGCCCCGCATGCACTTCGTAAAGGACGGTATCGGTCCAGGGGCGGCCGCTCCAATCGGCATGACACCAATCATAGGAACGCGTATCGAACACGATGCTGGCGTCGTGCACATCGCCGTCTTGAAGCCTGGAAGCCGGATCAGGAGCGCTAAATCCAGGCCCAACACGATAGCGATAACGAGACCCTACCGGGCATGCATATTCCAGCTCATGGAATCCGTCGCCAACAGTATCCATACCGACTGCCGGCCGGCCTTCAACTTCCAGCCACACCTGCGACACGCCAGGCGCCCAAAGGCGAAAACGGACTACGCCATTGTCCCGCGGCACAGCCCCAAACGCATACTCGAAGCCTATCGTTTGCAAGCCTGCCGCTGCCTGAATATCAAGACTAGCGCCGCCATTTTGCACAATGCCCTCCCATTTCCGCTCAACCGGCCGTTACCGTCCCCATCAGCAATATCACGCCATGCGCCGGCACCTGCACGTTTGGAGCTTGCACCGGATTCGACACCACTTGCATATCGGCTGAATTCAATACGCTTACCCACGAACAAGGCGATTCAGGCACCTGGAACAGGATATTTTCAGGACCGCCATTGATCAACAAGCACGAAAGCTCGATCGTTCCGTCGGGCAGGGCGCAGGCGCGCCGAAAGCCCAGTACTCTCCCTTGCGCATCCCGCCAGTCCGACTCATCCATAGCGGCACCGTCCAGGTCATACCAGGAAACCCGCGCTACGCCCGGCAAGACCTGATGACCGCCGTCTTCGAAGCGAGGCATACGCAAAGAGGGGTGTGCTTTCCTGAGCGCACTCAAACGGCCGACAAACGCGGTAAGGTCGCGCCCCGCAAGACTGCCTGCCTGAACCCAGTCCAGCCAGGACGTGTCATTGTCCTGGCAATAGGCATTGTTATTGCCTTGCTGGCTATTGCCGAACTCATCGCCAGCCAGCAGCATAGGCGTGCCATCGGAAAAGAACACCGTCGCCAACATCGAGCGCACGACACGCTCCCGCAGCCCCGTCACCGCCGGATCGCTGCTGGGTCCTTCAACACCCCAGTTATTGCTGAAGTTCTCACTATGGCCGTCAGTGTTCTCGTCGCCATTGGCTTCGTTGTGCTTATCGTTATAGCTAACGATATCGTGAGCAGTGAAGCCGTCATGAGAAGCCAGGAAATTGACCGAAGCCCATGGCCGCCTGTGACGCCGGTCGAAAATGGCCGGAGACCCCATCAGCCAGCCAGCCAATTCACCTCGCAAACCGGCCTCTCCGGCCCAGAATCGCCGAATACCGTCGCGAAACTTGTCATTCCATTCGGCAAAACCGGGGGGATGGTTGCCCAACTGATAGCCATCAGGTCCGGTATCCCATGGTTCGGAAATCAATTTCAAGCGCGACAGCACGGGGTCCTGCAAGATGGCGTCGAAGAAGCCCGAACCTGGATCGAAGCCCGTGCCCTCGCGCCCCAGCGTTACGCCCAGGTCGAAACGAAACCCGTCGATATGATAGTTTTCAGCCCAATAACGCAAGGAATCCATCACCATCTGCAATACGCGCGGATGCGACAGGTTTACCGTATTGCCACAGCCGGTGTCGTTGATGTAATGGCGTTCATCTCCCGG
>DATJCP010000387.1:0-1743 GCA_035514715.1 Candidimonas sp. | reverse complement strand
GGAGATCAAGCGCGAGCTCTTCAAGAGCCTGTCAGCTATGGCGCCCGCCAATGTCGTTTTGGCCAGCAACAGCTCCAGCTTCCCCATCAGCAAGATCGCCGAAGGCCTGCCCACACGCGAACGCATGGTAGGACTGCACTTCTTCATGCCGGCACACATTGTGCCGTTGGCTGAAGTCGTGCTTGGACCCGACACCGACAAAGCCATCGCCGACGCATTGGCCACCTTCATGCAGCGCTGCGGCTCGGTTCCCATCATGGTCCGAAAAGACGTGCCCGGCTTCATCGCCAACCGTCTGCAACATGCCTTGGGACGCGAAGCCTTTTCGTTGATACAGGAAGGTATCGCAACGCCGGAAGATATCGATGCGGCAGTGCGCTTTGGATTCGGCTTCCGCTACCTGGCAGCCGGCCCCATCATGCAAAAAGAGCATGCCGGCCTTGACGTTCACGCCGCGGCCGCCGCAACCATCTACCCTTCGCTATCCAATGTGGCAACACCGCCGCCGGTACTCGCCGACAAGCCTAAAGAAGGCGCAATCGGCATGAAGGCTGGCAAAGGTTTTTACGAGTGGTCGGAAGACAGCATTGCCGCCGAAAGACAGCGTTATAACAAAGTGCTTAGGGCCGGTCTGGAAATCCTGGCGGAAGAACTGCCAAAAATCAAGCCTTAACGCCACTCATCCCGGTAGACGAACTTGGGCATTTGCCAGTTGAAACGCAATGCCAGCAAGCGTAGCGCCAGCCCGGCAACCATAGCGCCGATCATGGAAATATTCAGATCGGCGCCGAAGTGCTGGGCGCCTATGAACAACCCGCCGGTCAGCACCGATACGCTGGCATAAAGCTCTTTACGCAATAGCAGTGGAATATCGTTGCACAGTATGTCGCGCAGTATCCCGCCAGCGCAACCGGTAATCATGCCGCTGATCAGCACCACCGTAATAGGCAACTGCATTTGCAAGGCAACCTGGCACCCTATCACCGTAAAAACCACCAATCCCAGCGCGTCAAGCAACAAAAACAGGCTATGCAGGCGGCGCATGACAGGGGCGGCAATCGCAGTCAACAATGCCGCGCCCGCCGTAATCCATAAGTACTCGGGGTGTATGACCCAGGTCAGCGGGTAATGGCCCAGCAGCACATCCCGCACCGATCCACCGCCCAGCGCCGTCACGCAGGCAATAATGCACACCCCAACCCAATCCATATCGCGCCGGCCAGCCGCCAGCGCCGCTGTCATGGCTTCAGCCGTAATGGCCACCAGATATAACGCCAACAACATACTCAGCGGGCCATATCAAGGCTGGTGATCTCGGCCCGGCGCATGCGCAGCAGGATCAACCCGGGAAGTCCAATCAGCACGGTAATCACAAAGAAACCAGGCCAGCCTATGGACTCGACCAAAGGCGGCGTAAGCGGCCCGGCAAGGTAAGTACGCCCTACCGCCGACAACGCAGACAGCAAAGCAAACTGCGTGGCTGAAAACTGTTGTTTACACAACGCCATCAGCAATGCCACGAAAGCCGCGGTACCCAGGCCGCCGCACAGGTTTTCGATACCCACTACCAACGCCATGGAATAAAGATGGGGAGGAGTAACGGCAAGCACCCAATAACCAAAATTGGATACAGCCTGCAGCAGGCCAAACAGCATTAAGGAACGATACAGACCCAGGCGCGTCATAAACGCTCCGCCCGCCAGCGCTCCGACGATGGTGGCAGCCAATCCGAACACCTTATTG
>DATJCP010000386.1:0-3132 GCA_035514715.1 Candidimonas sp. | reverse complement strand
TCGAGTCGCACCATGGCCGTCTTTGGGCCAGTTCCAACCCGGACGGCGGCACCATTTTCCGTTTTACTCTGCCTTGTGCGGCTCCACAAGCGCCAAGCACAACAGAGGACACACAGGAGTTCCATGCATGACTACACCCCTAGCACCTAGCACTATTTTTATCGTCGATGACGACGAAGCGGTACGCGATTCCTTGCGTTGGCTGCTCGAAGCCAATGGCTACCGTGTCAGGAGCTTTAGTGGTGCAGAAGAGTTTCTTAGCGCCTACGAACCCGATCAAATTGGCGTGTTGATCGCCGATGTCCGTATGCCGGGCATGAGCGGCCTTGAGCTCCAAGAAGAGCTCATCGCCCGTCAGGCCCCCTTGCCCATCGTGTTTATTACCGGACACGGCGATGTGCCCATGGCAGTATCGACCATGAAAAAAGGCGCAGTGGATTTCCTGGAAAAACCATTCAACGAAACCGATTTGCGCACTATCGTCGCACGCATGCTTGACCAAGCCAGCCAGCGCATCAGCCAAGTTCAGGCCCAGAAGAACCACCAGGCCGTGTTAAGCCGCTTGACGGCGCGCGAACAGCAGGTGCTCGAACGCATCGTGGCCGGCCGCCTGAACAAACAAATCGCCGGCGACCTGAACATCAGCATCAAAACAGTCGAGGCGCACCGCGCCAACATCATGGAAAAACTTGAAGTCACCACAGTGGCCGATTTAATGAAAATAGCTCTTACCAAAGCCGAGGGAACGGCATGACAGCACGTCTTATCGATGGCAAAGCACTCTCCGACGTCGTAAAAGCCGAAGTGGCGCAACGTGTGCTTGCATTGAAACAACGCGGTCTGGTTCCTGGCTTGGCGGTCGTGCTGGTCGGCTCTGACCCCGCTTCCCAGGTATATGTACGCAACAAGGCCGCTGCCTGCGAGAAGGCAGGGCTTCACTCACGCGTTATTTGTCTTGAAGCCGATATCAGCGAGCAAGCATTGCTGGATGTCGTTAACGACCTCAATAACGATTCCGACGTGCACGGCATTCTCGTGCAACTGCCTTTGCCCAAGCACATGAACGCTGCCAAGGTGATCGAAGCCATCGCGGCAAACAAGGATGTCGACGGTTTCCATATCAGCAATGCCGGTCTGCTGATGACCGGCCAGCCACTGTTTCGCCCATGCACGCCTTATGGCGTCATGAAAATGCTGGAATCCGAAAACGTTGTCGTGCGCGGCGCAGAAGCCGTTATCGTGGGCGCCAGCAATATCGTGGGCAAGCCCATGGCCATGCTGCTGCTGGCCGCGGGCGCCACTGTTACCCTGTGCAATTCCAAAACCCGGGACCTGGGCGCTCAGACTCGCCGCGCCGATATACTGGTCGTAGCCACAGGCAGGCCGCAAATGATTACAGGCGATATGATCAAGCCTGGCGCAGTGGTCATCGATGTCGGCATCAACCGCGGTGCCGACGGTAAACTGGTTGGTGACGTCGAATTCGAATCGGCCAAGGCCGTTGCCGGCGCCATTACACCTGTACCTGGCGGCGTAGGCCCCATGACCATCGCCATGCTGCTGGTCAATACATTGGAAGCTGCTGAACGCAGCGCCGTATCTGTTTCCGAACACTGAGTTGCAATGACTACGAATCCCCTGCTGGCCCCCATCACTTCTTTGATCGACTACGCAAGCGTCACGCCCGAGCACATCGAGCCGGCCATCACCCACCTGATCGCCGAAACGCGCCAGGCCGTGGAACGCGCCGCCGACCCAGAACTGCCAGCAGTCTGGGATGCCATTGTAGAGCCGCTTGAAGATGCTTCTGAAACGCTGTGGCGGGCGTGGTCGGTAGCCGGCCACCTGAATGCAGTCGTCAATACGCCAGAGCTGCGGGCGGCCTACAACCAGTGCCTACCCCTGGTTACCGAGTTCTCTACCTGGGTCGGACTCCATACCGGCTTGTATGAGCAGTACAAACGCCTCAAGGCGTCGGCAGGCTTCACACAGTTGCCAGCAGTGCGTCAACGCATCATCGAACTGGCTCTGCGCGACTTCCGTCTTAGCGGCGTCGAACTCGTTGGCGAACAGCGTATCCGCTACGCTGATATTTCCGACCAACAGGCCCAGGCCTCCCAGAAGTTCTCAGAAAACGTACTCGATAGCGTCGATCGCTGGTCCTTGCATGTTACCGATGAAGCCCGGCTTGCCGGCTTGCCGGCCGACGTCGTCCAGGCAGCACGTTCCGCCGCCGAGGCAGACCAACTGCCTGGCTGGAAGCTGGTACTGAAAATGCCCTGCTATCTGCCCGTCATGCAGTATGCGCAAGACCGTCAACTGCGCCAGGAACTCTACCGTGCCTACGGAACCATTGCATCCGAGCAAGGCGATACCGCCCTTGATAACTCGCCGCTTATCGAACAACTGCTAACGCTGCGAGCTCAAGAAGCCGCCCTGCTGGGCTATGGCAGTTTTGCCGATCTGCGCCTTGAAACACGCATGGCTGACAGTGCCTCACAGGTGCTTGAATTCCTGCGCGAACTGGCACAGAAAGCCAAGCCTTACGCCAAGCGCGACCTGGCTGAGCTACGCGCGTTTGCAAGCGAAAAGCTGGGTTTGAACGATCTTGAGCCTTGGGATATGGCCTTTGTGTCGGAACGCCTGCGCGAAGAACGCTACGCCTATTCCGAAGAGGAAATCAAGCAATACTTTACCGAGCCGCAAGTGCTCAAAGGCCTGTTCCAGGTCATTGAAAAGCTGTTCAATGTCACCTTGCAAAAATCGGATGCGCCAACCTGGCACAGCGATGCACAAGCCTTTGCAGTCTGCTCGGCGGAAGGTACCCTGCTGGGCACTTTGTATATTGATCTTTACGCCCGTCAAGGCAAACAAAGCGGCGCCTGGGTCGATAGCGAACGCAACCGCCGAAAAATTGGCAGCGCCATCCAGACGCCGGTCGTTTACCTGACGTGCAACTTTTCCGGCGCCCAAAATGGCAAGGCGGCGTTGTTAACCCACGACGATGTCATTACCCTGTTCCATGAAAGCGGCCACGCCCTGCATGCCCTACTTTCGCAAGTCGACGACCCTGCCGCGGCGGCATTCTCCAGCGTGGAATGGGACGCCATAGAATTGCCATCGCAATTCATG
>DATJCP010000385.1:0-2834 GCA_035514715.1 Candidimonas sp. | reverse complement strand
GAACATAGGCGCCGTTATTGAAGTACGAACTTGGCGCGGCATCTACCTTGGTAAGGCCCTCTATATAGTTTGCGTATAGCGAAATCTGATCGTTGGCTTTCACAACCAGACCTGCGACAGGCGTAGTTCGGCTAGTGCTATTGGCCGGCGATTGAAGCTCGCCGGTGTTGTAGTCATATGCGCGGCCTTCTATTTTCTGGTGCCGCAATCCCAGGGTCAACAGGACTCTGTCGTCGGCAAATGAAAGCGTGTCAGCGATGGCGAAGCTGGTTGTGCGTGTGCTTTCCGTGCGTAACGGATCATCCAATGAACCGCCCGAGAATGCTATGTCGTTGGAGCGGGGTGTTTGTATGGGGTTATACAAATTGGATTCGGTAGCACCGTAAAACACATAGGCTTGGCGGCTGTCGGATCGATAGTAGTTGGCCGATGTGTTGATGGTGTGCCCGACGCTGCCAGTATTGAACTTGGCGCGCAGGCCTATTTCGCCCGTCTTGACACTATCCTTACGTGTAAAGAATGAGCTTTGCTGGCTGGTGTCGCCCGCGATGTTCTGTACGGTGGGGTTGGCGAATCCTGAGGATTCATCGCTGCTGCGTCCACCTACGGCGGCCCAGGCCATTACGTTATCGGTAATGTCGAATTCGCCTCTAAGTGTGCCGAATATGTCGCGCTCGTTAGAGTAGGTGTAGTCCTGCGCCAGGTTGACACTGGCGTCCGGCGCTGATGGTATCGGCAAGCCTGCCGCTACCGTAACGCTGGGCTGATTGCGTCCCAGCTTGTGTTCTTGCCATCCCAAATCCGCGGATAAACGAACCCGTTCCCCGCGCCAGTCCAGGCCAATGCCATAGGCATCGAGTCTGCGTTTTTCGCCGTCCACTGCTGTGCCACCATCGCGGCGGACTGCGTTAAGCCGGATGCCTGTGCTGTCGTCTGGCCCGAAGCGCCTGGCCAGGTCGACCGCTGCATGCCCCTGATTACCACTTTCCCAACCTAAGGTGACTTCGGATAAAGATTCGTTGGGCGCGCGCTTGGGTACGACATTGATCGCACCGCCTATCCCTGAACCGCCGGGCGCCGCACCATTCAGGAAGGCATTGGCTCCCTTGAATACTTCCAGCCGTTCCATGAATTCGCTGGCCAGATACTGGCGCGGCAGCAATCCATATAGACCGTTGTAGGTGATGTCGTCTGAATAAAGGGGGAAGCCCCGCACCATATAAAGCTGTTGGTAATTACCAAAGCCGCGCGCAACACGTACCCCAGGGTCATTTTGCAAAATGTCGGCAATGCTTGCCGCTTGCTGATCCTTGATCAGTTCGCTGGTGTATTGCGTGCTGTTGAACGGCGTGTCCATGGTGTCCAGATTGCCCAGCAGACCCATGCGGCCGCCGCGTGCGACTTGACCGCCGGCATAGCTGGGTAACAAACCTTCGGACGAGGCGTCAGCGCTTGGTTGTATCGTTACTGGCGCTAATGTTTCTACTGCGGCCTGCGCTGCGTCAGTTTGGGCGTGTGCGGGCAAGCTCGCAATAGCGGCGGCTGCCGCCATAAGCATGGGGTAACGATTTTTCATGATGAATGAGGCTGTTATTAAGAATGATGCTCATTATCATTCGAATGCGCTAGCGAGGTCAATTTTTAATCCCCGATGACGGGGAATCGCTTGAAAAAGTGTGCAGATCGGGCTAGCAGCCTGCCTGATCCGCCAGATCGTTGAAGTCAAGGGCGACGATATCCCAATCGTTGGCAGGCTTAAGGTCTGTGGTCTGCCCCGCACCGTGTTCAGTAGTTCTTGCCACAAACGCAGTGCTTAGCCCGCATTGGCGCGCTGCACGCAAGTCATCATTGTGTGCCGCTGTCATGCAAATGGCTTGCGGCGCAATGCCAAGAATATCGGCCATGCGTAGATAAGCTTCTGGGGCAGGTTTATAGGCTTGCGTCACTTCCGCGCCCAGCACCAAGTCCCAGGGAATATGCGCCCGCTTGGCCATGTTGGTGATCAAGGCGATATTGCCATTTGAAGCAGGGGCAATGATGTACTTTTGCTTTAGCCGCGTCAGCCCGCTGACAACGTCGGGCCACGGATCCAGCCTGTGCCATGCAGAGCAAAGCGTTTCAAGCTCGTCGGCATCCAGGGCGTCAAGATCAAGTTTGTAGCTGGAGAGCACAGCTTCCAGATTTTCGCGATGCAAGATATCCAGTCGGGTAAATGGCCGTCGACCGCTACGGCAGGCTTGCATGGACGGCTGATACAGGTTGCGCCATGCGTCGGCGAACTCATAAGGGTCAATATCGACCAGGCCATGCTTCAGGAAGAAATGTTCCCCCGCGCGGGCAACTCCTGCGCGCCAATCGACAACCGTTCCAAATACGTCAAAACAAAAGGCTTTGATATTTTTCATGTGCTTTTATCAGTATGGTGTGGCGCCTGCATAGCGATCATCCAGCACAATCGCTATGCAGTTCTGGGCCGCTTATCATATTTGCTATTGGCGCACTTGCGGCTTATGTAAGGTAATGCATGTACTGCCTGCAGCTAGTAATGCGCCAATAATAAGTGCTGATAGTTTTTGTTTTTTCTTCATTGTTTCCTCTTGTGAACTCCGGTGGTGACGCGTTGTGATCGCGACAAGCTTACCGCGCTGGCTGTAGACAGGACAAGGTGAAACGTACGGAAGTAATCTGTTTCTCGGCAGCTGGACAAAGACGCTTGCGAAAATTGCGAACGACTCGTTCGAAGATTTGAACTGGCTTGTTTAGTGCTTACTCCTTAGACTTATCCTTCGTCTTGAAGAGGGTGTCTATGATTGGTAATGCACTGGAGGGCATAC
>DATJCP010000384.1:0-1628 GCA_035514715.1 Candidimonas sp. | reverse complement strand
GCTCGTTCGCCCCGTTCGGGGCTGCCTTCGCCTACAGCCCGCTGAAGCCCCGAAAGTCGCCCATATCCCCATCACCGCACCAGCGGCTGCATTATGTGGATTGGCAGGGTCGCTGATACGGGCTGGGTGCTTGGCCTTTTTGCGTAACGTTGGCAATAACTGGACCGTTATTGGCAGGCTGACGCCAAATGGGCAGCTGCAGCTATAGGCTAGGTCTGTGACGAAGCAGCGATTGCGACGATACAGCTATTGGCCAGGTCTGTTGCCATGGCCATCACAACGATGTACGACATCGCATACCGCGACCTTCGGCAATACCCGTCACCACACCCGAGATGCAACGACCGCTACTAATACCTGGCCCAAGGTTCGAGCAGCCCCGGCTGGCGGGGCGCGCAGAACGAGCGCAAAACTTCTTTTGAGTTAGCCAAGGCCTACGCAAAAAGGCCAAGCACCCTGCCCGTGCCTGCGTCCTTGCCAACACACATAATGCAGCGGCTGGTGCGGTGATGGGGATATGGGCGACTTTCGGGGCCTCAGCGGGCCGGATGCGAAGGGAAGCCCGAACGGGCTGGACGAGCGAGGCCTCGCTGTTCGGCGCGCAGGGCGCCGAACCGGGCCACGAGGAGCCCATATCCCCATCACCGCACCAGTGGCGTGTTATGAAAGATCAAGACAACAAGTAACGTTCAAACGGCGTGTTAAGAGAAATAAGGCAGCTAGCTAGACTTCGTTCTCTTCGTCAGGCAAATCGCCACGCGCCATGCGTTCTGTATTCTTGATACCGGTATGACGCACATCATCACCACGCACCATGTAAATAACCCGTTCCGACATATTCTTGGCATGATCGCCAATACGCTCAAGCGCCCGCGCGATAAAAATCAGGTCAATCGAACGTGAAATAGTGCGCGGATCTTCGATCATGTAAGTAATGATATGGCGCAGAGCACCCTTCCATTCCTTATCGACTTCCTTGTCATTACGCACTACCTGAGCCGCATGCATAGGATCCTGACGAGCAAAGGCATCCAGCGAATCGCGGATCATCGCAGTGACATCAGCAGCCATATGCCTAAGCTCAACCACAGGCTGATACGACGCTTCCGACTCGTGCAAACGTCGCGCCATTTTGGCGATTTTTTCAGCCTCGTCGCCGCAACGCTCCATGTCGGTCAGCATTTTCGACACCGACAGCAAAAGCCGTAAGTCGCCGGCCGTGGGCTGATTGCGCGCAATCAGCAAACCTATGCGTTCGTCGATTTCGACTTCAAGGCGGTTAACCTCTTTTTCACGTTCGCGCACTTGATCGACAAGATTCAGATCGCCTGTTGCCAGAGCCTCCATGCCATCTTTGACCATGGACTCGACCAGGCCACCCATTTGCAGAAAAAGGGAGCGGGTGGTTTCAAGATCGGAAGTAAATTGCTTGTTGGTGTGCTCGGACATATCAGCCTTCAGTCATCGCAAGGGTCAATAAAAGTAAGTAGCGTAGCACCATCGCCAGCTACTGTGTGATTACCAGGTGCCATAAGCGATGCAGCGCAAAGCCGCGATCCGGACATGATCGCTAGTGCAACAAGACTACACGCCAATTATGACGCGATTATGACGGGTTTTTATCAAGC
>DATJCP010000383.1:0-1987 GCA_035514715.1 Candidimonas sp. | reverse complement strand
CCATGCCTTTTTCCGCCGTACTTATAGACCTAGATGGAACCCTGCTGGATACCATACCTGATCTGGCGAATGCCACCAACGCCATGCGACAGGAACTGGGCATGCCGCCGCTATCGCAAGAAACCATTGCCAGCTACGTTGGCAAAGGGACTGAAAACCTGGTGCAACGCACCCTGTCGAACAATGCCGACGGATCGGTACCAGACTCGGCCAGTGTGCAGCGCGGCCTAGAAATCTTTGGCCGCCACTACCATAAGGTCAATGGCGAACAAGCCATCTTGTACCCTGGCGTCATGGAAGGCCTGCACGCATTCAAGGCCGCCGGCCTGAAAATGGCCGTCGTCACCAACAAGCCCACCGAATTCACACTGCCTTTGCTGGACCGCTCGGGCATTGCCGATTTTTTTGAGCATATTGTTTGCGGGGATACCTGCGCCAGGAAAAAACCCGATCCCATGCCATTGCTGCATGCCTGCGACCTGTTGCAGGTAGGTCCGGAAAGCGCCTTGGCCATAGGCGATTCCGTCAATGACGCCCTGGCGGCACGTGCAGCCAATATCACCGTCCTGGCCGTGCCCTACGGGTACAACGAAGGAATGGACGTGCGCAGTCTGGAAGTAGATGATATAGTTATGTCCATTAACGAGGCGGCCCAATGGGCGTTTCGCAACTAAACACACCGAATTCATGACAACTACCGTTTCCTATTACTGCATTACGCCCTGCGCCTACTGGCGCTGGTGGCGTTTGTGTTCTGGGTAGCGGTAATCCACTCCCGGCATCAAAGACCTTGTCTTCTACGTGCCGTCAGCATTACTAAAAAGCAGCCCGGAACCGAAATAACGGCCGGGCTTTTTAGTTTCTTGTCCCGGCCTCTATGTAAACACTCCACAGAGACCACCATGACGGAAATCGAATTCAACGCACTGGCAGCACAAGGCTACAACCGCATTCCCCTGATTGCGGAAACGTATGCCGACCTCGACACCCCGCTTGCGATCTACCTGAAACTGGCGCATAACGGCCCCGAAGGCGGACGCAACAGCTGCCTGCTTGAATCGGTGGTTGGCGGCGAACGTTTCGGACGCTATTCATTCATCGGCTTACCTGCCAAAACCGTCATCCGCTCGCACGGCTCTACCACCGAAGTATTGCACCTGGGCAAAGTGGTTGAAACGCACGAAGGCGACCCCCTGAGCTTTATCGAAGCCTTCCAGCAGCGATTCAAAGTCGCCATACGCCCCGGCATGCCACGCTTTGCGGGCGGCCTGGCAGGCTACTTCGGCTACGACACCGTACGCAATATCGAACCGCGCCTGGGGCCTGCGGTAAAACCATTCCCTGCCGGGCAGGACGAAGGCACACCCGACATCATGCTGCTGCAGATCGACGAGCTGGTCATCGTCGACAACCTGGCCGGACGCACCTACCTCGTGGTGTACGCCGACCCGGCACAAGCGGAAAGCTATGCACTGGCCAAGCGCCGACTGAAAGAGCTGCGCGAAAAACTGCGCACGCCAGTCGTCATCCCCTACGCCTACGCCAGCATGCAAACCGCCAGCCGGCGCGACTTCGCCAAGGAAGACTACATCGCCGCCGTACTCAAGGCCAAGGAGTACATTGCCGCCGGCGACTTGATGCAAGTCCAGATCGGACAGGTCATTACCAAGCCATTCCGCGATTCGCCGCTATCGCTCTACCGCTCTTTGCGCTCGCTAAACCCTTCGCCGTACATGTACTACTGGAATTTCGATAATTTCCAGGTGGTTGGTTCGTCGCCGGAAATCCTGGTTCGCCAGGAAATCGTAACCGAAGCCGACAAGCAAAAAACCATGGTCACGATCCGTCCGCTGGCCGGCACCCGCAAGCGCGGCGCCACCCCCGAACAAGATGCGCAATTGGCCGAAGAACTGCTGGCTGACCCCAAGGAACGCGCCGAACACGTCATGCTTATCGACCTGGCCCGCAACGATGTCGGCCGTGTCGC
>DATJCP010000382.1:0-5208 GCA_035514715.1 Candidimonas sp. | reverse complement strand
CGCCCTGCCCACCGTACTCGGATACGGTCACGGCGACGTTATCCGCGGGCTGGAACCCGAATGGAAAGACGGGCTTTCCCCTTGGGAGCTCAAGGAATCAGGCGGCAACTGGTTTGGGCGAGGCATTGCCGACAATAAAGGCCAGCATAGCGTCAATATGGAGGCGCTGCGCACGGTGCTGGAAACCCGCGGCAAGCTGGGATTCAATGCCAAGTACCTGATAGAAATGGGCGAAGAAACCGGCTCTTCAGGTTTGCGCGAGCTCTGCGACGAACACAAAGACCTTTTGCAGGCCGACCTGCTCATCGCATCGGACGGCCCGCGCCTTAGAGCCGAACGCCCCACTATTTTCCTTGGCTCGCGCGGCAGCGTTAACTTCGATCTTTCCATCGAAGCCCGCCCAGGCGGGCATCACTCGGGCAATTGGGGAGGGCTGATTTCCAACCCGGGCATTCAACTCGCCCACGCGATAGCCAGCCTCACCTCGCCCACAGGCCAGATACTTATCCATGAATGGGTACCCAAAGAGCTGCCAGCGTCGGTAAGACGCGCATTGGCAGACTGCGAAGTGGATGGCGGAACAGACGGCCCTATCATCGAGCCCTGGTGGGGCGAAGCCGGGCTATCCCCAGCGGAACGCGTGTTTGGATGGTGCTCATTCGAGATACTGGCTTACAAAACCGGCAACCCGGAAATGCCCGTCAATGCCATCCCGCCACGCGCCTGGGCGCGTGGCCAATTGCGCTTCGTAGTTGGCATTGACCCTAACGACATCCTGCCAGCACTGCGGCGTCACCTGGACCGGCATGGCTTTCCTATGGTGAAAATAACGACAACGCGCGAATCCATGTTTCAGGCAACCCGCATCGACCCCGATGAGCCCTGGGTGCAATGGGCGGCAAAGTCGATTGCGGAAACCAGCGGCAAAAAGCCCGCGATACTACCCAACCTGGGCGGCTCGCTACCCAACGACATCTTCACCGACGTCCTGGGGCTGCGCACCGTATGGGTGCCTCATTCTTATCCTGGCTGCTCGCAGCATGCACCGAATGAGCATTTGCCACCATCCCTCTTGCGCGAAGCGCTAGGCATCATGGCAGGCCTGTACTGGGACCTGGGTGCAGGCGGCACACCTGCATAATGCAATGGCCAGCAGCGCGGCGGCGCCATCAAACCCCGCCGCGCGCTTATCCGCCTTAAGCCAGGCGCAAAGCAGCGGCCAAGTCTTGCTGAGAAATCGCAGGATGGCTTGCATCATCGTGCGATACCGCTGCGCTTGCCGATAGCTCGCGAGGCGTGACTTCCCTACCTTCCATCTCGATAACCGATCCCGAATCCGGCACAAGCTTGAACACGGCCACGGCCTCGGCCAAACGCTGCGCCTGATCTTGCAATGAATCCGCAGCAGCAGCCGCTTCTTCAACCAGGGCCGCATTTTGCTGCGTCACCTCATCCATTTGGGTTACAGCAAGATTGACCTGATCAATACCCGTGGACTGCTCTTCAGATGCCGAGGCAATTTCCTTCATGATTTCCGTTACGCGCTGCACGGACGTCAGCAATTCATTCATGGTCTGGCCAGCCCCTTCCACCTGGGCCGCGCCGGCCTGGACCTCGGTCAAGGAGTCCTGAATGAGCTTCTTGATTTCCTTTGCCGCTTCAGCGCTACGCTGTGCGAGCGAACGCACCTCGGAGGCTACCACCGCAAACCCCCGGCCCTGTTCGCCGGCGCGCGCCGCCTCGACGGCAGCATTCAAGGCCAGGATATTCGTCTGGAACGCAATGCTGTCGATGACGCCGACAATCTCGCCGATTCGTCCAGAGCTGGTTGAAATGCGCTGCATCGTCTGCACAACATGAGATACGGCCTCGCCGCCCCGCTGCGCCACCGCCGAAGCGGTATCCGCCAAAACATTTGCCTGACGGGCATGGTCAGTGTTCTGTTTTACAGTAGCTGCAAGCTGATCCATGCTGGCTGCCGTTTCCTGCAGGGACGCAGCCTGCTGCTCGGTACGGCTGGACAGATCGGTATTGCCAGAAGCAATTTCATGTGCGCCGACATTGATTTCATCGACGCCGGAACGCACCGTGGCAATTGTGCGCTCAAGGCTAAGCTGCGTTCGTTTAAGGTTATCCAGCAAAACATGGACTTCATTCTTGCTATTGACCGGAACATCGGGAATGCGCATGGTCAGATCGCCCTGGCCCAAGCGCTCCATACCCCGGATAACCTGACGCACTGGACGCAAAGTGCGAGATGCCAGCCACCCTACCAGCAAGGATATCAGCAGGGTCCCCACCAGCATCAACAACAATTGAGTCAACAGGTTTGTATAACTTTTTTGCAGGAAGGCGCTTTGATTGCCGACCCCATACATAAGCCAGTTCCAGTTTTTGACTGTGCTCCAAGCCATGAACTTGGAGGTGGCGTCTTCACCCAGGGACACTTGTGCAAACCCGCTAGGCTGCTGGTACAAACGGTCTAGCGCCGCGACATCCGCCGCTGGCAGGTCTGCCGCCAGACGATCGCCGGCCTTGCCTTGAGCGCCTGCAACCCGTATCCATTCTTTGCCGTCGACAGACCGTTGCAATATACCCAGAGAGCCGTGCTCGGCCACCGTCGTTGTGGCAATCCGCTGCAGCAATGAGTCGACCTGGGCGTGCACATCCACCCGCACCGACAAGCCACCATAAACAGTGCCAGCATCATCTTTCAGTGGTTGAATGCTCATGGCATACCATTTGCCATTGCGCTGCACCAGCCCGCTATAGGAATTGCCCGAATCCAGCGTGCGCGCCAGCAGATCGGTAGGTTCCACCGTACTGCCCAGGCGGATATTGCCTTTGGCGTCGCGCAGCAACGTAGCGATACGTACCCATTTATTGCCGGACCGAACAATAACGGCAGGGTCAGCACCCGTATTTTCATTAATACGCAGCAAAGTTTCCATATCACCGTTAATGATACGGTCGCCGACCACCAGCAACGGGACTTCCCCACCTTCTTCAGTATCTATCGTGCTGCCATCCAGTACGGGAATACCGCCCAATTCGCGCTCCATCAAGGGTATTAGCTCTTTGCCCCGCGCACTGGCGCTGGAGAAAACCAACTGCAGCGAATTATCCATCCCTTCCAGCGCAGCAGTCATTTCCCGCTGCACAGTATCAATGGCGGCGCTTCGGCTCTGCCACGCCATGATGGCCGTGATGGTCAGCATGACTGCCACCGTCACCAACGAGGTGGCGACAAACAGCTTTACCGCCAACGACCTTTTTACCAACCACCCCTTCCCCGCTTGTGCCTCTTTTTTATTGATATTTGCCACAACAGTCTCCGTGATGACTCAAGTCTTGTAAACACACGCCCTGATTATTGGATTAACGGCCACTATCGTGTCTTCTTTATGCGCTGATAACTAGGGATTTCCCGCGTTCCATGAGGAAAACAGGAAGCATCATCAAAGCTTCGTTATTTTTCTTTACCTTGATGCGACAAGAAACCATGGCACATTGTTCAAAGCCGGAGTAGGCTGCAAGTTGCTGTATTCACCCCTGGAGACTGCAATGAAAAAACTGTTGACGATTTTGACATTAGCGCTGGCTGCCAGCACCTGCGCCATGGCGGCAGATGTTCCGATCAAGAAAAGCGGCAATACCCTGGTCGATCAAGCAGGCATGACCCTTTATACCTTCGACAAGGATATGGCAAATAGCGGGAAAAGCACCTGCAACGGCCCCTGCGCTGATAACTGGCCTCCCGTAACCGCGGCAGCCGGCGCAAGCCCTAGCGGTAAATTCACGGTCATTACCAGGGATGATGGTTCAAAACAGTGGGCGCACAACGGTAAGCCCCTATATCTGTACAAATCAGACAAAAAGCCCGGCGATCGCACTGGAGACAATTTCAAAGATGTCTGGCATGCAGCCCAAGACTGATACAAAACAACCGCCCATATAGAATCAGCCCCTTGATACCCTTAGATTAAAACAGGGCGTCAAGGGGCTGCAAGCCGGCAGAGACCTGATACGGTCCGCCGATGAGCGTAACTGCTTCTGACTACTACATCATCACGCTCATGGCACGCTGCATCAATTCGGCCACCGACATGGCCTTGCCATTCAGGTTCACCTGATTGTTCTCGTACAGGATAGCGGCGGCGGCGGTATCGCCATCCACAGTAACCAACCCGACTTCAACCAGGCGCGTCATGTACTGGTCGTAAACCATGGCACCCAGCATTTCCATTTGCTGCTTTTCCTGAGGATCGCCCTGAGCTTGCCCAAACGCCTGTATGAACATGGGTTTGGACAGCGCCAGATCAAACTTGACGCGTTTAAGGATTTCAGCCAGCAAAACATCTACGCGCTGCTCTTGTGCGTTGCCCGGGCTTGCAAGGTTAACTTGCAAGGCTGCATGGCTTTCGCCCTTGGCATTTTTCCAAACCAGGGGGTCAATGGCCACGACCGGGTTTGAAGCCAGTACAGCCATCAGCTTTTGACGCAAAACGGCCTCTTCAGCTTCGGTAAGCACTAGCTCGTCATCGTCGGACACACCGTGCTTGGCCGCAATGGCATCGTACTCGGCAGCCAAGGAGGTAAGTGCCGTCACATCCAGTTGCTGTACCTTGCCGCCTACCGCAAGACTGCCCAAGTCGATATCGTCTACAGCCAGGCGGCCAAAGTCATAACGCACCGAACCATCCAGCAGCTTGTCTTTTTGCTGGCTATCCACATTGACCGACAACTTGTCGATTGTCACGGCGCCTTCGTCGACATTGCCTATCACCAGCGAATCTATCGTGGCGCTGCTTTGCGTCTTGATGTCAGTTTGAGCGCTGCTGGTGGTTACGCTGTTGGCCTGGATATTCTTGATCGTCAGGTTATTGCCTGTTTGCTGGTTGTTCAACGAAAACGCATCGAAACGGCCAGTAGCGGTATTGTCATTGAAATCATTGCTGAATTTGACGTCGATTGTCCCGCCGCTGAAACTGATCTTGTCTTCACCCTCGACCACTTCAACAGGCGCAAACGTCCAAACAGACTTACCTGTGCCGCCAAAACCGATATGGGTCGCTATTTGCATCGGCGATGCGCCTTTTTGGCTATCGAACCATTTCTGCGTCGCCGGCGAGGCCACCAACTGCGATTGGCTGTAAGCCAGCATGGGCTTGAAGTCACCTGCACGCAAGGCATCCAGAGGGAACGGCC
>DATJCP010000381.1:0-9469 GCA_035514715.1 Candidimonas sp. | reverse complement strand
CCATCCGGTACAGTTCGTGCACCGAGATGACTTTCGTGCCCACGAAGCGCGCGTATGTATTGCGGAAGGCGAGCAGCTGGCCAATGCCAAGCGCGTACGCCGCTTCACTGAAGACCAGTACATGCTCAGTTCGCAGGAAATGGCGCAGCGCTTTGCCGATGTGCCTTCCGCCTTGGCCAATACGGTCGAGATCGCCAAGCGCTGCAACCTGACCCTGGTGCTGGGCAAGCCGCGCTTGCCGGACTTTCCAACGCCAGACGGCATAACACTGGACAACTATATGATCCAGTTGTCCGAAGAGGGTCTGGCGGTACGCATGGCGCAGTTGTTTCCAGACGAGGCCGAACGCCAGGAAAAATATCCGCAATATATGGAACGCCTGCAATGGGAATGCAAAACCATTATCAGCATGGGCTTTCCTGGCTACTTCCTGATCGTTGCCGACTTCATTAACTGGGGTAAAAACAACGGCGTGCCAGTCGGGCCAGGGCGGGGTTCGGGCGCGGGCTCGTTAGTGGCATATTCCCTAGGCATTACCGACCTGGATCCGATCTGCTATGACTTGCTGTTCGAGCGCTTCCTGAATCCGGAACGGGTCTCCATGCCCGACTTCGATATCGACTTCTGTCAGGACAACCGCGAACGCGTCATCGATTACGTCAAGCAAAAATACGGTAAAGAGGCGGTCAGCCAGATCGCCACCTTCGGTACGCTGGGTGCGAAGGCGGTGGTGCGCGACGTGGGGCGGGTGCTGGAAATGCCGTACATGCTGTGCGACGGCCTATCCAAGATGATACCGTTCAACCCGGCTGACCCCTGGTCGCTGGCCCGCACGTTGGCCGACGAGCCTGCCTTTAAAGAACGCTACGAAGAAGACGAGGAAGTCCGGGCTCTTATCGACCTGGCGCGGCCACTTGAAGGCCTGACGCGCAATATCGGCATGCACGCCGGCGGGGTTCTTATCGCTCCGGGCAAGCTTACCGATTTCTGCCCGCTCTATTGCCAGCCGGGCGTAGACAGCAATGCAGTTTCGCAGTTCGACAAAGACGACGTGGAGGCCGCTGGCCTGGTCAAGTTCGACTTTCTCGGCTTGCGTAACCTGACTATTCTGGATTGGGCAGTGCGCTACGTGCGCCAGTTCAACGAAACCAAGCGTGATTTCGATGTCATGGCGCTGAAGCTGGACGACATGCGGGCTTACAAGCTGCTTAGCGACGGCAATACCACAGCGGTATTCCAGCTTGAGTCGCGCGGCATGAAAGAACTGCTCAAGAATCTGCGGCCCAATACCTTTGAAGACATTATCGCCGTGCTGGCGTTATACCGGCCCGGCCCGCTGGAATCGGGCATGGTGGTGGATTTCGTCAATCGCAAGCATGGCCGCGCTGAAGTCGATTATTTCCACCCAGATCTCGAACCGGTACTAAAAAGCACGTATGGTGTGATTGTGTACCAAGAGCAGGTGATGCTCATTTCGCAGATCATAGGCGGGTACTCGCTGGGCAGCGCCGACATGCTGCGCCGTGCGATGGGTAAGAAAAAGGCCGAAGAAATGGCTGAGCAGCGCGCCATTTTTGAAAAGGGCGCGGTTGAAAAAGGCCACGACGCCGAGCTGGCCGTCAAGCTGTTTGACCTGATGGAAAAGTTTGCCGGCTATGGCTTTAACAAGAGTCACTCGGCCGCTTATGCGTTGATCGCCTATCAAACTGCATGGCTCAAAGCCTACCACCCGGCGGAATTCCTGGCTGCTACGCTTTCGTCCGATATGGACGACACCGACAAGGTCCAGATTTTCTGGAAAGATGCTCTGGCCAACGATGTGATCGTGTTGCCTCCAGATGTCAACGCGTCGGCTTACCGGTTCGAGCCGGTCCATGATGAGCATTCGGCCAAGGGTAAGCCGCCGCGCACCATGCGCTATGGGCTGGGCGCCGTCAAAGGCACTGGCCAGGGCGCCGTGGAAGCTATTATTCAGGCGCGCAAAGAGGGCGGTCCTTTTGTCAGCCTGTTCGACTTCTGCCGCCGTATCGACCGGCATTCCGTCAACCGTCGCACTATAGAAGCCTTGATTCGCGCCGGCGCCTTTGACCTTATCGAAGAGAATCGCGCCGCGTTATTAGCAACGGTCGGCAACGCGATCGAGGCTGCCGAGCAGGCCGAGCGCAGCGCCAACCAGGTGTCCTTGTTTGCGGATGATGCCAACGAGATCGTCGAAGGCGAACTTTCCAAGGTGCCGCCATGGGATCTGCAAACCCGGTTTACCGAGGAAAAGGCGGCGTTGGGCTTCTTCTTCAGCGGCCATTTGTTCGATGCCTGGCGTGATGAAGTCCGTCGTTTTGCGCCGCAGCCGCTGGCTCGCCTGGAACCTTCGCGCAGCCTGCAATGGTTTGCCGGCGTGCTGTCGTCTGTGCGTCCCAAGATGACTCGGCGCGGCAAGATGCTGTATGCCGTGCTGGACGACGGATCTGCCCAGGTTGAAGTTGCCATTTTCAACGAACTGTATGAGCAGCATCGCAATCGCTTGAAGGAAGACCGCCTAGTCATCATTCAAGGCAAGGTCAGTAACGATGACTATTCCGGTGGCTTGCGCGTATCGGCCGAATCCGTATTCGACCTGCAATTGGCCCGTGAGGCCAGGGCGCGCAGCCTGCGTATTACGCTTAATGGCAACGCCGATGCTGCTCGTCTGCGGCAGCTTTTGAATCCCTTCCGCGCCGAGCCCGAAAACGGCGTGCCCGGGATTCCTGTCGAATTGCGCCTGAAACGCAGCGATTTCCTGTGTACCGTGCGCCTGGGGGAAGAGTGGCGCGTTCGCATGGCGGACGCCATGCTGGAACAGTTGACCGCGTGGGTCGAGCCCGACAGTGTGGAGATCAATTACTTATGACGCCTTTGCGTATATTGCACTCCGAAGCTGCCACCAGCTTTGGGGGGCAGGAGCAGTATATTTTCAGAATGATGCTGGCCATGCGGGAACGCGGCCATCATTTGGAAGCGGTTTGCCAACCCCACGCCATTCTGGCCCAGCGTCTGCGCGATGAAGGCTTTACGGTGCACACTACTTATATGGACGGGCCGGTCAATTTCGCAAAAAGCCTGGTCAAGATCCGGCGGGTGTTGCGTCAGGGCCGCTTCGATGTACTGAATACGCATAGTCGGCGCGACACCATTGTGGCAGGCTGTGCTGGACGCTTGGCCGGTACGCCGCTTATTGTCCGTACGCGCCATCTGGCAAATAAGGTCGGTTCTTTGCTGTCGTATACGATCATCCCGCATCGCGTCACCGCTGCCAGCAACTTTGTGCGCAGTGGGCTTATCCAGCGCGGCGTGCCGCCTGAGTATGTCGCTACTGTGTATCCCCCGGTCGATTTTCAGTCTGTGCCGGAGGTCTCCTCCCTGCGGCAGGAACTGAGCTTGGCGCAGAACGATATCGTGGTGGGATGCGTGGCTGTGATGCGGACCCAAAAGGGGCACCGCGAACTCATCGATGCCATGCAGCCGCTGATCAAAGAACGCCCCAATGTCCATCTGGTGCTTGTTGGAGGCGGTTCGCCCGTCTTTGAGGAAGTGCAGGCTTACGTGGCTGAAAAAGGCCTGGGTAAGCGTGTCCACATGTTGGGCGCGCGGCGCGACGTCCCCAATTTATTGGCGGGCTTTGATATCTTTGCGCTGGCGACCAGGAAGGAAGCATCGGGTACCGTTTTCGTCGAAGCGGGGGCGGCAGGCTTGCCTGTGGTCGGCACTGACGTCGACGGCGTACCGGAAATGATGCGGGCAGGTGTCAGTGGCCTGCTGGTGCCGCTGGATGATGTTGCGGCTCTTACCGCCGCATTGAAACGTTTGATCGACGATCCCGATTTGCGTAAACAAATGGGGCAGGCCGGCTTCAAGTTCTGCCGCGAAGATGACAAGTTCAGTGCTGAAGCGATGGCGCAGCGTGCCGAGGCGTGCTATACACGCTGGCTAACCGAGCGAAAATCATGAGACACGCCCAAACTGTACCCGTGCTGATGTATCACCATGTCTCGCCTGTCGATGGCATGATCAACGTCAGTCCGCATAACTTCGAAGAACAATTGCAATGGCTGAAGCGACGGGGTTACCGGTCCTTGACCAGTGACGAGTTCGCCGATCATTTGAATGGCCGTCCAGTGCCAGCAAAGTCAGTGCTGATTACCTTTGACGATGGCTATCTTGATAACTGGGTATATGCCTACCCATTGTTGAAGAGGTATGGCTATACGGCGATTGTTTTCCTGGTGACTTCCTGGATCAATGATGGGCCGTTGCGGCAGTGCCTGGGGCAGGGCGAACTACCGGAAACTCCCTCACACCGGGAGTGCGAAGACCGTATCGCTCAAGGCCGCAGCGACGATGTCATTTTGCGATGGAGCGAGATCAAGGCCATGGGCGACGATGGCGTTATCGAATTCCATAGCCATACCCATACGCATACTCGGTGGGACCTAAGCCATCCAGAAGAAAAGAATACGCGTATGGAGCAAGAGCTGGCTTTGTCCCGCGCGACTCTGCAAGAGAATCTGGGCAGTGTTTCCGAACATTTTTGCTGGCCCCAGGGGTATTTCGACGCTGACTACACGAGGCTTGCTAAAGAGGCGGGTTTCCGTTACTTGTATACAACCAAGGCATTCGGCCAGAATCGCGCAGGTACCGATCCTGCACACATCTATCGATTTGCGGTGCGTAATACGTCTGGTAACTCTGTGGGCAGGCGCATTCAGGTGGCCGCCCACCCTCTGATCGGACCGTTGTTCAATAAATGGAAGCTTTGGAAGCGCAGCCTCAGGAATCGTAAATGACGCTATCCGTCATTATCATTACCAAGAATGAAGCGGCGCACATTGCCGACTGCATTGCATCCGTCAGTTTTGCCGATGAGATCATCGTGGTCGACTCGGGAAGCACAGACGCTACTCGCGATATTGCAGCCGGCTTAGGCGCCAAAGTTACGTTGACGCCAGACTGGCCTGGTTTCGGGCCGCAAAAAAACCGTGCGCTCGACCTGGCCACTTGCGACTGGGTACTGTCCATTGATGCCGATGAGCGGGTAACGCCTGAACTGGCCAGGGAAATACAGCAGGTGCTGGCCCAGCCCCGCGCCGACGCCTACAAGATAGCCAGGCTATCGAATTTCGGCGGACGCTGGATACGCCATAGCGGCTGGTGGCCCGATCATGTGTTGCGCTTATTCAAGCGAGGAAGCGCGCGTTTCAAAGACGTGGCTGTGCATGAAAGCGTTCAGACATCGTCCGCTGTCGCTGTACTTGAGGGCCATTTCCTGCATTATCCCTACGCGGACCTTGAAACCTTTATCGCCAAGATCAATCATTATTCGTCCGAAGCGGCGGCCATGATGCATGCAAGGGGAAAAAGAACCAGTGTCCTGGGCGCTACTGGTCATGCCGTCTGGACTTTCATACGCATTTATCTCATACGGCGCGGATTCCTCGATGGAAAAGAGGGGTTTATTCTCGCTGTCATGGGTGCTACCGGAAGTTTCTTCCGCTACAATAAGTTGCTGTTGCTGCAAAAAACCAAACAAACAAATAAATAAAGCGGGGCCGACGGTGCGGGGGCGCTCCAGGCCACCGTAGACTCGCGATGAAAATTCTTATTACCGATATCCATCATGGAAATGGCGGCGGTCATGTCACGTATGTGCTTAGCCTTTTGAAGGGGCTCAAGGACGATGTCGATTTAACTGTTGCCGCGCCGCCCACAGGGCGGCTCTATAAACTCGCATCCGGAATCAGTGGCGTGCGCGTGCTGCCGGGCCTGTATACGTCCAGGCCGCTTACCTTGCTTGCTGAAGTCAGGCAATTGCGCAAGTTTTTAAAACAGGAACGCTTTGACGTGGTTCATGTCAATGGCGGCGCGGATCACCGGCATGTCATGCTGGCAAGCCTGGGCCTGCGGCATCGTCCGGCCATAGTGTGGACCAAGCACAATACCAATCCAGTCTCCAGTTTTGGGCATAGCTTGCGCGCAAAATTCGGAACGCATGTCTCTATTGCTGTTTGTGAATATGTCGCCAATATTTTGTCTGACTCCGGGTACCGCGGCCGTCCTATTCATGTAGTAAGAAACGGGATCGATGTTGAATATCTGCAGCCTGTAAGCCCAGCTTATAAGCAAGAGTGCAGGCAGCGTCTTTTCGGTCAGCTGGACGATGATGTGCTGGTGTTTGGCAGTATTGGCGGGACAGATCACAACAAAGGTTGGCAAGTTCTAGTCGAGGCTATTTCGCGCCTGGAACCCGCTTTGCGTCGCCGTTTCCGAGTAGTGGTGGCGGGTGATCCTCCGCAGCCCGACTTGCAGGAAAAGGTCGATGCGCTCAAGATGCGCAGCCAGGTTGTGTTTCCAGGCTTGGTCAAGGATGTGCGTACGGTGCTTGGCGCTTGCGATGTCGGCTTTGTGCTGTCGTTTCGCGAAGCGGCGTCTTATGCCAGTTGCGAAACCATGGCCATGGGGTTGCCGGCCCTTGTGTCGGATGCCGGAGGGCTGCCGGAAAATGTACGCGATGGCCAGGATGGCTGGGTAGTGCCTGCAGGCGGTGTCGATGAGCTGGCGCAGATGTTGCGCAATATTCTGTCCAATGAGGAAAATCTGCCAGCCATGGGCGCATCCGCTCGCAGACGGGTAGAGCAGGCTTTTTCCTCATCCGGCTTTATCGCGGATACCAAGAAAGTGTATAAGCAGGCGCGTGTTGTGGCGCGGCAAGTGGCGGCGTCGATATAATCGACCCCATGATACCTATTCTTATGTACCACCAGATAGGCAACCCCGCTCCCAAGGGGTCGCCTTATCGCAGCCTGACTGTTCACCCATCGGACTTCAGGCGGCAAATGACATGGCTGCGCCGGTTTGGCTATCGGGGGTTGTCCATGCGCGAACTCATGCCCTATATACAAGGCGAGCGGCGCGGCAAGGTGGTGGGCATTACGTTCGATGACGGCTACCGCAATGTCTTCCAAAATGCACTGCCGGTGCTGCGCGATAATGATTTCACCGCGACCAATTATTTTGTTGCCCGCCAGCTCGATGGCGGCAATGTCTGGGATCAGGAAAAAGGCATAGCGCATTCCGACTTGATGTCGGCCGACGAAATGCGGCGTTGGGCGGCAGGGGGTATGGAGGTCGGTTCGCACACGCTGGATCATCCTTTCCTGCCCAAACTTTCGCCAGAGCTGGCTGACTATCAAATCAAGCAATCCAAAACTGAGCTGGAGCAAATACTCGGGGCCGAGGTAACGGCATTCTGCTATCCCTATGGCGCTGAAACTCCTCAGTTGCGCACTATGGCGCGGCTTGCCGGTTATACCAACGCCACGACCACGCAGGGCGGTCTTGCCAATGCGACAGACGATATCTACGGTTTGCCTCGGGTTACTGTTGCGCGCTCCACTAATATTTTTCGTTTTCTTCAGAAGTGCATGACGCGCCTGGAAGAAAAACGGCGTCCGAAGTAGTCGCATGCGTCCTGAGATGTCTATGCCTCGATTGAAAATAGCTTTTGTTGTAGACCGGTTCGGCAACCGTTTTGGCGGCGCCGAGGCCTATGGCGTCGAACTCATGCGGGAATTGGCCGGGACGCACGACATTACGGTGTTTGCGCGCGACTACGATGATGCCTGCGACTTGCGTCTGCCTTTTGTACCCTTGCGTTCGTGGTCGCATTGGCCAAGCTGGGTGCGCGTATTGATTTTTGCCTGGCGCGCCAGGCGTGCTACGAGCAACAAATACGATATTGTCCATTCGCACATGAATGGCTGGTGCGGCGATATCGAAGTCGTGCATGTAACGCCGGTGCGCTATAACTGGCGGGTGCGGCCTTTGCCTGTGCTCAAGCGGCTGTTGTCGTATGCCAGCCTGCGCGTGCAAACCTACCTGGGGTTGGAAGCCCGCCGCGTAGCAGCCAGGCCTGGACACCGTACCGTAGCAGTATCCGGCTTGATAGCCGAACAGTTGCGTCAGGCTTACGGGGCGGCATTTTCGTGCCCCATTATTCCGCCTGGCGTGTCTCGCCCGGCCGTATCGGATGGCTCCCAGCGACATAACGTACGCAAGCAAATGGGCTGGGCCGATAGCGATAACGTGTGCCTATTGGTAGCAAGAAACCCGCTGCGAAAAGGTCTGCCCACCGTATTGAAAGCACTGGCGCAACTGCCCGCTCACTTCAAACTGCTGGTGGTGGGGGGCAACGCGGCGACCCGCGACTTTATCAACAAGTCGGCCCAGTTTCAGCCGCTTTCTGATCGCATACGTCTGGTTGATGCAACCCCTGATGTCGCGCCGTATTATCTGGCCGCCGACACGTATGTACATCCAACGCTGAATGACAGCTTTGGCATGGCCCCGCTGGAGGCCATGTCGTTCGGCCTGCCGGTCATTCTTAGCCCCAGCCCTTGGTGCGGCTTTGCCCAGTACGTTCAGGATGGGCGGGATGCCGTCATCTTGACGCATCCCGAAGATGCTGATCAGTTGGCGCAGTTTGTCTTGCAAGTTGGCAGTGATGCTGAATGGCGTGCGCGTTTGATCCAGGGGGGCAACACGGTGGTGGATAACCATAGTTGGCCCCGGATTGCAGAGCAGTATCAGGACTTGTATCGCGCGGTTATCGCCGAACGATCTGAGGTCTGATTTTTCAGGCGGGTGCGATATTCTGGTTCGTACGAAAGAGGTTGTCTGGGTCGTATTGCATTTTGATTCGGGCTAGTCGATCGTAGTTCGGCCCGTAGGCAGAGCGGACTCGATCGCCTTCGTCGGCAGTCAGGAAGTTGACGTAGACGCCGCCGCTGGCAAAAGGTGCAGAAGCCTGGAAGAAGGCGCGCGCCCAGTCGATGCAGCGTTTGTCGTCCGCCGCGTCATCCCAGCGCCCGTGAACATTCATCACAAACCTTGCATCGCGGTGGGCGTACGCCGTCGCATTGGGAGCCTGCCGCTCTGTTGCACCGCCGATGGCGCCGAAGAAAATCTCGCACTGTGACGATGGAAGTTTGCCGATGTACTCGATCACGGCGTCGAATAGCCCATCGGCAAGAGTGGAAAAATTATGGGACTTCCAATAATTCCGCGCGCCGGGGGTAAGCAATGGGTCAAAAGCCTGTTGCCAGGCGGTGTAAGGCTGTACGCCGATATGTTCGCCCAGCGGGGTGCCGAATTTGCGCAAGGGTTCGATGAGCGGTTCGCCTTGTTTGGGATCGCCAGCGTAGAGTATGGCGAGTACGACTACTTCCCGACCGTGGGCCTCGGGCGGTAGGAAGGGCAAAGGGGGCGCCTTGCGCAGTACCGTCCATACCGAAAGTTCGTCAGGCGCTTTGCCGATAAAGTCGCGATACTGCTGCAGTACCTGCTTTGCCTGGGATATGGGATATACGATCAGTCCGCTAAGCACGTCGGGGGCGACAGGGTGGAGCTGGAATTCGAAGTGGGTGACTACGCCGAAATT
>DATJCP010000380.1:0-1685 GCA_035514715.1 Candidimonas sp. | reverse complement strand
GATGTTGTCCACGTTGGAGGTATTGGAGCGGGTCAGGTTGTGAAGATTCTGAATAATATGGTGCTCTACGAAACCGTTCTCGCGCTGGCGGAAGCACGTGCGATTGGCATACGCGCCGGCGTTGATCCCGAGCGTTTATTCGCAGCAATGTCAGTGGGTTCGGCAGACAGTTTTGCGCTGCGTAACCATGGCATGAAGGCGATTGCGCCTCAAAACTTTCCTGAAAAAGCATTTCCTGTGGTTTATGCCAAAAAGGACTTGCAGTACGCTGTTGCGCTGGCCGAGCAGGTGGGCGTGAATGCTACGGGAGCGAAAAACTTGATTGCGTGTTTTGAACAAGCGATTGCCGCTGGCCACGGCGATAAGTATGCACCTGCCATAAGCCTTGTGTTTGAAGGAAAATAATATTGTTGTCAATGGGAGGATAGGTCGGTTTGAGCTGAGTGCGGTACAACATGTCATAATCAGCCCTCGTCAATAATCATTATTAAGTCAACAGCCTGTTTTTATATGAGTCCTACTTCCGCTCCAGGCGACGATGGGGTCGCCGCAGTAGATCGTGCCCTGGCTATCGTTGATGTCATTACGCGTCGCAGTGAACCTATCACCCTGGCCGATTTGTCTCGCGCCACGGGGTACTATAAAAGTACCCTGTTGCGCTTGATCGCCTCACTGGAAAAGGCTTCGCTAGTAGTACGGCGCAGTGACGGGCGTTATGCCTTGGGCCGCTACGCTCACGAACTGGGCCGCGCATATGAAGCCGCGTACAGGCTGACTGAGGTCATGCTCCCGATATTACAAGACCTCGTCAATCGGGGCAGTGAGAGTGGTTCTTTCCATGTGTATCACGATGCCGAGTCTCGAGTTTGCCTGCTGAGGGTCGACTCGCATCACTCCACGTTGGACCGCATTCGGGTCGGGGACCTTTTGCCCCTGAGTAGGGGTGCTGCTGGCAAGCTGATACAAACCTATCACGGTAAAGGGCTGGCTCCATCAAAGGATCATGTCATTGCCATCTCGATGGGCGAGCGAGATCCTAATTGTGCGGCCGTTGCCAGCCCGGTATTTGGTCTGGATAATGAGTTTTGCGGGGCTATTTCATTGTCCGGGCCGAAGGAAAGGTTTACGCCGGAATCTGTGGGAAATATGTCGGAAATGGTGCAGGCTGCGGCGGCAAAAGCTACCGAAGCCTTAGGTGGTATTTGGCCAAATAAGGTCCGATAGCCGAGTCTGCTCCATCGCCTTTCAATCTTCGTTAAGCGCCTGCTGATATGGAACTGCGTCAATTGCGTTACTTTGTCCGGGTCGTCGAACTGGGCAGCATGGGCCGCGCCGCGCAGGACCTGGGTGTTGTCACATCTGCGCTCAGTCAACAGATTAGTCGACTGGAAAGCGAACTCAGTACGCGCCTTTTGCAACGTACCTCGACTGGAGTAGTGCCTACCGCTGCGGGGCTGGCCTTGCGCCAGGAGGCGGAACTGGTGCTGCGGCATGCCGCCAATGCCGTGCAGGCCGCTAAGGCTGCGCGGCTTGCCGGGCATGTATCGATAGGTATGGCGCCTACTACCTCTTCTGTGTTGGGAGTGCCATTGTTGCAGGCCATGCAGCGTCGTTACCCCGACGTACGTCTGCACTTGGTTGAAAGCCTGTCAGGTAATTTGTCGCAAATGCTGGGTAGACGTCAG
>DATJCP010000379.1:0-2296 GCA_035514715.1 Candidimonas sp. | reverse complement strand
GCTATTGCTCCGGCAACTTTCGAGAACTCTCCGAAACTGTGGCTGAATGCCTATCCCTGGCCGCAGCTTGATACCCATAAATACCGGCGTGGCCATGTGCTTGTTGTCGGTGGTCCTATCATGACCGGTGCCGCCCGTTTGTCGGCGATGGCGGCAGCAAGGGTGGGGGCCGGTTTGGTAACGGTTGCCGCGCCCGAGTCCGCCTGGTCCGTCTATGCCAACGCCCTGACAAGCGTGATGGTTCAGCCTTTCAACGATGCCCATCAGTTTGCGGATATTCTGGCCGATGAGCGAAAAAATGCGCTGGTCATCGGCCCCGGAGCCGGCGTTTCCGCTATCACTCAAGCTTATGTGTTGGCCGCTTTGGCGACCACGCGGGCTGTGGTGCTGGATGCTGATGCCATCAGCGTTTTCGCGCCTCATCCCGAAAAACTGTTCGGTGCCATCAAGGGGCCCTGTGTACTGACGCCCCACGAGGGCGAGTTTGGGCGCTTGTTCAGTGCTCAGGGAAATAAGCTCGACAGGGCGCGCACGGCGGCCAAGCAAAGCGGCGCCATCGTGGTATTGAAAGGAGCGGACACGGTTATCGCGGCAAGCGATGGGCGGGCAATCATCAACACGAATGCGCCGCCGGAATTGGCCACGGGCGGCACGGGCGACGTGCTCAGCGGCTTGATTGCCGGCTTGATGGCGCAAGGGATGGATGCTTTTTATGCGGCTACCGCGGCTGTTTGGCTGCACGGGCAGGCCGCAACCTTGTTCGGCCCGGGGCTGGTCTCGGAAGACCTGCCCCAGGTACTGCCGCGTGTACTGCGCCGGTTGAAACGCTTAGTGGGACAGCAAAATGGGTACGGTCATTGAACTGAACATTGTGCGGGAAGCCCCACCCATGATCCATTGCCGCATGCGGCTATGGCCATATGCGCCCATGATGATCAGGTCGCTACCGTAGTCGGTGGAGGCATTCAGGATGACATTGCCGATGCCGCCGACATTTTTACTTTGCTTGAAAACCATGCGCGGCTTGGGGTAGCCCAACGATGCGCAATAGTCGGCAAAATCATTTTCATGAAGGTCTTTCTCTCGCAAATCCTCGGGTTGCGGATCCACGGTCAATACGACCAATTCCGAGCAGCCTTGCAAGATTGGAGCCGCGTCGCTGAATGCGCGCGCCGATTCCCGGCGGTTATCCCAGCAGAACAACGCGCGGCGGCCTATGGGAAGCACGTCGCCCACGGCAGGGATCATTAGTACCGGCCTGCCCGCCGCCATGACCACCGCTTCAGGCAGATTGGTCATGAGGGATGCTGTAGAGTCTTTGTTGTCGGCTTTGCTCATGATTAGCAAATCGCAATAACGGGCATGCACGGCCAGGGCTTCGTCCGCCGCCCCTTGGGGTACCCGCCAGTGTGCCTTGACTCCTGCTGCGGAGGTTTCTTTGTTAAACAGTTGCTGAATTTCGTTGCGGGCTTGCGCAATGTTATTGCGCAGTACTTTATGAAGTTCTTCAGGCATGACGGTATCTTCATACAGGTACGAAGCTGCCTGTTCGTCGGGATAGACTCCGATCAGCTCTGCTTTATGTTCGGTGGCCAGTTGGATGGCGGCACGCAAGCGGCGTGCGCAGGCGGGGTCCCGGTTCAGGTGTATGGCAATGCGTCCGAGCATAAAAACCTCCGTGATAAAAATATTATCGGCTGATCAGGCTTTACTTTATAAGCATGATACCTCTGGTGCTTTGATTAAGCGTAAATAACCGGGCATTGCCTGCTCTGGCGTCGGCGTACCACTAATCGCGTTAAACTTTCCGCTTGTTTCACAAGGCCGCCGAGTTTTCTGTGTCGGCCGGCACAATGAGAATTCCGTATGTCCGACGTTATCGCCCTGATTTTCGACTTTGACGATACGCTAGCTCCCGATAGCACTTCGGGATTCCTGGCCGATATCGGTGTCGATGTGCAACGGTTCTGGAAGGATCAGGTTGATCCATTATTGTTCCAGCAAGACTGGGACCCAGTGCCGGCCTATTTGTACCAGATGATAGAGCTGTCAAGATCCAAAGCCCATGGGACGATTACGCAAAAACGCCTTGAGGAATGGGGCCGCCGCCTGCCTTTGCATGCCGGCGTGGAAACCTTGTTTGGCCGTTTGCGGGCCATGGTCAAAGCGCAGCATCCACAGGTCCAGTTGGAGTTCTATCTGATTTCCAGCGGTATTGGCGATGTCGTTCGGCATACGCCAATAGCTCATGAATTTACGGATATCTGGGCATCGGAATTCATTTACGACGCGCAAG
>DATJCP010000378.1:0-4581 GCA_035514715.1 Candidimonas sp. | reverse complement strand
AAACATGGAATTTTTCCGCATCCACCGCACCATTCCTTTTATGCGCCACGCGCTGGTGCTGAACCTGATAAGTCTTATCACGTTTGTCGCCGCCGTATTTTTTATTGCCACTCGCGGTTTCCACCTGTCCATCGAGTTTACTGGCGGCACGGTCATGGAAGTCCACTATGCCCAGACGGCGCAAGTGGAAGACATCCGCGGCGCTATCGATAGCCTGGGCTATACCGACTTCCAGGTGCAAAACTTCGGCACATCGCAAGACGTAATGATTCGCCTGCCGCTGCGCAAGGGTGAAACCTCGGCCACGCAAAGCGATGCCGTTGTCGACGCCTTGAAAGCCAAGCACCCTGATGTCGAGCTGCGGCGGGTCGAGTTCGTAGGGCCTCAAGTCGGACAAGAACTGGTTCACAACGGCCTGATGGCGCTATTTAGCGTCGTTATCGGCATCATGCTGTACTTGGCATTCCGCTTCGAATGGAAGTTCGCTGTGGCTGGGGTGGTTGCCAACCTGCACGACGTGGTCATCATTCTCGGGTTCTTTGCCTTCTTCCAATGGGAATTTTCACTCTCGGTGCTGGCGGGCGTGCTGGCGGTGCTGGGGTACTCTGTGAACGAATCCGTGGTGATCATGGACCGTATCCGCGAAAACTTCCGCAAGCAGCGCAAGGCGTCGGTCCATGAAGTGATCAACAGTGCCATTACGCAAACCATTTCCCGTACCGTCATTACCCACGGCTCCACACAAATGATGGTTCTGGCCATGCTGTTTTTTGGCGGCCCGACACTGCACTACTTCGCGCTGGCGCTTACCATCGGGATCTGGTTCGGGATTTATTCTTCAGTATTCGTTGCCGCTGCGATTGCCATGTGGCTGGGTGTAAAGCGCGAAGACATGGTCAAGCCTGTCAAAAAAGACGACCCCAGCGCCGAAATCGGCTAAAGGCGAGGCATGGCGGGGTTATAACCGCCAAGCTGGCAACAAAAAAGCACCGTTCAATTGCGGTGCTTTTTATTGTCCGGCTCCAGAACCAAGCGTACTTATTACTTAGTACCACCGGTTGCATGTACCACATAGGCAGCAATCGCCTCGATGGATTTTTCATCCAGCGACGCGGCAAACGAAGGCATAGCACCCGCCCCTTCTTTTATCATTTTCTTGACCTGCTCGAAATTCGGCTGGAGCTCGTCCAGATCAGGGCCTATGGTGCCAACAGCTTCTGCATCGACAAGCGTGTGGCACACAGCACAGGCCGGCACTGCGCCCGTCTTGAACAATGCCTTGCCGACTTCCAGTTGCGCCGCATCGGGGCCGCCGGCAAAACTTGCGCTGCTAAAACATACCAATAGCCCACCGACCACTTTGGGCCATACCAAATCTTTCATAACAACATCCTGATAAATAATAGAAAAACATGCCCCATTCAGGGGCATATTCATCGGCGTATCCTGTCACAGCTATTGCCAGGACACGCCTGGTTCAAACTAGGCGACGGTGATTTTCACCATATGATCGCGCCAGCTATTGTTGAGATAGCCGCGATTGTTATCCAGCCTTTCCTCGGGCTGGGACTGACCAGCCTCGTTGGTGGTGCGACTAGCCACTTCATACGAACCGGGCTTGAGCTTGACCGACAGCACAAATTCACGCCAGGCATACTTGCCCAGATCCGGGCCAATAAACTCAGCCTTTTGCCAATCTTTCCCGCCATTGAGGGAGACTTCAATGGACTTGGCAGCAGTCATACCGCCCATGGCAACACCGCTGATCTGTACTTGTCCTGCGGCAACCGTTTTGCTTTCATCGGAAGGCAAGTTGATCCACGATTTAGGCGGCATTTCCCAAATAGAGGCCTGGGTTACTTCCCCTTTGGCTCCCGGCGGCGCAAAGCGGTAGCCGGTTTGCTGGATCTTGGCAGGCGACTGCTCTTTGGTGAACGCCAATTGCTTGATGTACTTGACGTTATTGACACCGGTATAGCCGGGCACAATGATGCGCAACGGTCCACCATGAGCCAGGGGCAAGGGCTCGCCATTGATTTCCCAAGCCAGGATGGCATCCTTGATGGCCGAGATAGGCACCGAGCGTTCGACCATGACAGTCTTGGGGTCGATGCCAGCGGGGATTTCCTCACCGCCGGTACTGGTCATGTAAACCATACCATCGGCCATGCCGCCCACCGCTTCCAGCACTGCCGCGACCGGAACACCGGTAAACACAGCGCAACCTGCGGCGCCCACGGTCCATTGCGTGCCGCTGGGCTTGGAAGGAAACCAGGCCCGACCATTGCCGGAACACTGCAACACGATGGTTACAGCGGCCAATCCCAGGGATTTCAGTTCAGCAACGGTAAAGGTACGCGGTTTGCCCACGCCGTTGACTTCCAGCTTCCAGCTATCAGGATCCTTGACGATATCGGCCGAAGGAGGCGTAACGTTATTACGCACGAACAGGCGGTTGGTAGGCGTAATAACGCCGGAACCAAATGCCGCGCGCTTGGTTTCTATCGTATTCGCACTGTGAACAATGACGCTATCAGCATCTTTCCAGGCGGCATATGCCGGCAATGGTTTCAACTTGGCGGCTGCTGGTGCTGCCGCTGCCGCAGGCGCTGCTGGCGCGGCGCTTTGTGCGCCAGCGCGTCCGACGGTAGCCAAACCGGCCAGCGCCATAACGCCGCCAGTCGACGCAAGCATGCGGCGTCGACCTAAGTTAGTTGTTTCTTGCATGGTTATCTCCTTGGCTTTCGCATAACACTAAAAACGAGACGTCATTGATCAATATCAATGTTTTCTAAATATATTGGGGGATTATAGGGTCTATCGTTATATGAATATAGCCACGCCTCATAAAATGTCGGCCCACCCGCCTAAAAATGCCGCCATATAGCCAAAAACGGTACAATCCAAGGTTTAACTTACTGCCCCCGGGATGTACACCCGTCACGGCGATCATCATGCAAGAAATCACCCTCAAGCGCGCTGCAGCCGCAGCCGCCAGTCCTGCCGCTCAGGCTCCCGTTGCCGCTACGCAATTCCTGATTCCTACAGAACCCGGCGCCCCGGAACAATTCCTTATCCCCACGGAACCCAGCACTTCTGAGCAAACGGCTCCAGCGGCCGGAAAAACTCGCAAGCTGTTCATTCGCACCTTCGGCTGCCAAATGAATGAATACGACTCCGACAAAATGGCGGACGTGCTGCGCGAAGACCAGGGGGTGGAACTGACCCAGAATCCTGAAGAAGCCGACATCATTCTGTTCAACACCTGTTCGGTGCGGGAAAAAGCCCAGGAAAAAGTCTTTTCCGATCTTGGCCGGGTACAGCACCTGAAGCAAAGCAATCCCAACCTGGTCATCGGTGTGGGCGGCTGTGTAGCCAGCCAGGAAGGCGACGCCATCGTCAAGCGCGCGCCTTATGTCGACGTCGTATTCGGCCCGCAAACTTTGCACCGGCTGCCCGAACTGATCGCCCGACGCCGTGAATCAGGACGCTCGCAGGTCGATATCAGTTTTCCCGAAATCGAAAAATTCGATGCCATGCCGCCGGCACGCGTGGACGGCCCCACCGCTTTCGTCTCCATCATGGAAGGCTGCAGCAAGTACTGCAGCTTCTGCGTGGTTCCGTACACACGCGGCGCCGAGGTTTCTCGCCCATTCGATGATGTGCTGGTGGAAGTCGCCGACCTGGCCGACCAAGGCGTAAAGGAAGTCACCCTGCTGGGCCAGAACGTCAATGCCTACCGCGGCCCTATGGGCGAAGGCGACGAAATCGCCGACTTTGCCATGCTGCTGGAATACGTACACGAAATCCCCGGCATCGAACGCATACGGTACACAACGTCGCACCCCAAAGAAATGACCACGCGGCTTATCGAGGCCCACGGCAGCTTGCCCAAACTGGTGCCGTTCCTGCACTTGCCCGTGCAAGCAGGCAGCGATCCCATTCTGTCGGCCATGAAGCGCGGCTACACAACGCTGGAGTTCAAGTCCATCGTTCGCCGGCTGCGCGCAGCCCGGCCCGGGCTGACCCTGTCGTCAGACTTCATTATCGGTTTCCCTGGTGAAACCGAGGCCGACTTTGAAAAAACCATGTCGCTCATCCGCGACGTGGGTTTCGACCAGTCTTTCTCCTTCATTTATTCGCGCCGCCCCGGCACACCCGCCGCAGACCTTGAAGACAACACCTCCAAAGAGGTCAAGCTAGACCGATTGCACCGCCTGCAAGCCCTAATCAACGAGCAGGCAGCGCAGATCAGCCAGGCTATGGTGGGCAGCGTGCAGCGCATACTCGTCGAAAAGCCATCCAAACGCGACCCCAACGAATTGTCGGGCCGAACCGAAAACAACCGCATCGTCAACTTTGTGGGCCAGCCGCGCCTGATCGGGCAAATGGTGGACGTCCGTATCGTCCAGGCCATGACCAATACGCTCAAGGGCGAAATCGTCACAAGCGCGCCGCAAGACCTGGAGCACGCATGACGCGAGCGGCTCGTAGCAAAGCACCGGTAACGATACGGCTGGACGGTGACAACACCAATCTGGCCAATCTGTGCGGGCCGCTGGATGAAAACCTGCGTCAAAT